>CALJCU010000026.1 GCA_938023885.1 uncultured Prevotella sp.
GCCCTTGTCTGCATCGAAGCGGATCTCGCGGAAGCCGAAACGCGTGCGGACTTGGTCTATCTCTCGGCCGTGGCTGTCTTTGAGCTCGGTGATAAGGGTATAGAGATAAGGTCGGTCCGCAGACCAGCGTTCCGAGACTTTCGGTACTTTCTTCCCGCGCGCATCGAGGATCCTGTTTACAATCTTGAATCGCTTTTCGCGGTCAACGGTCGCCGTATCGATGGCCACATCTGCATTCACGGTCCCGTCAGACTGGGTGGTGACAGACACTCCGTTCTCCCTGATATGTGTCTGGGGCAGCACCTCCAGCCACACATGGCGGTAGATGCCCGATCCGGTGTACCAACGCGACTGCTCCTCGCGTGAGACATACACCTCGATGCGGTTGTTGCCTTGTCGACGGAGGTAAGGCGTGATGTCGAAACCGAAGCCTGTGTAGCCGTACATGTGATAACCGACTCGATGGCCGTTGACCCATACCGTTGCCCGATGATAAACGCCGTCGAACTGCAAGCGGGTCCGGTCTGTCGGTTTGATGGATACAGGCAGTCGGAAGTCTTTTCGGTACAAGCCGTGTCCACCGGGCAGGTATCCCGCAGCACCGCCGACCTTAATATCGAACGGCAGCGCGATGCTCCAGTCGTGAGGAATCTGCATCGGGCGGAAACCTTCAATGTCATGCCTTGTCGTAGAGTCGTTGCACAGTTTGAACTGCCAGTGAAGGTCAAAACGGAGACATTGGCGGTTGCTTGCTTGTACAAAGAGAGGTAGCAAGCAACATCCGAGGATAAGAAGTCTATGGCTCATATTTGTGTTATGGTATTGGTTGCAGAGAAGTCATCGCGGAACGTATAGTTGCCGGTAGTCCGTTCAGCTGAAGTGCTAATCTCCGTCGTTGAGAGGTCGAGCTGGGAGGCGCGGTCGAGCACGCTTCCTACCTGTTTCCAGCTCACGAGGTCGTGACTTTTGAACAAAGGTACGCCTGGGAAATAGCCGAAGGTGGAGTTGACAAGCCAGTAAGTGTCGCCCACGCGGAGCACGGAAGGATCGGGATAGTAGCCCGACACCACAGGGTTGAAGTACTGATCCTTGGCATTGATGGGGCGCTCAAAGCGGGTATCCTGACCTTGATAAGAGAAATAACTGGAGTGGGCCGTCTGAGCCAAAGCACCCGTGACGGCCATCATAGAAAGTAAAGAGAGAGTTGTTCCAAGTCTTTGCATTTGTTCTTGGTTTATTCAAGTGCAAAAATAATCAATTCTTGCGACATCTTATCACGTCCGTATCACAATCTTATCACGTCCGTGCCACAATCTTTCCACGTCCGTGTCACGATCATGACGCGGCCGTGAAAAGATGACGTTATTGTTCAAAAAGATGATGTTACAATTTGTTGAATTCTATCAGTAGAAGTCAAACACATTTAGTTTCTCCCTTAATCCCATTGCTGAAGTCGAAATCGAAATACTACTTATTATTTTCCCATTGACAATGGGAATCACATTTCCTTCTCTCCAGTAAGCTCATTCCCATCTCGCATATATACTAATCATAAGGATTCCTATTTAATTTTACAGGAAAACGAATCAGGACGATGCTTAATATTGTCCATACTTTAATCAGAATCGGTGGAAGCCCTTATTACCATCTGGGAATCGATCACAAGTGTACGACTCGGGCAATCGAAGTTTTCAATCTTTTCAAGTAAGAGCTCTGTAGCTGCTTGAGCCATTGAATCGACCTGTTGCTCTACAGCTGTAATCTGAGGATATACAAGTGTTGACAGATCTGTACCTGACATGCAACATATCGCGACATCATCAGGAATTGAATAATTTAGTTTCTGGAGATAGCTTTTGGCTCCGAGAGCCTGCGTCTCAGTGAAACAAAACACGCTGTCGAAATCAATTCCATGCGCTATTGCATTACAAATAGCATCAGAACCGTCACTTACGCGAACACCGCATTCTATGGCATAAGCAGAATCATAGGGTAAGTGAAATTTCTCAATGGCATCACGCCATCCCTGCCTCCGTTCGATTGAATTCTGAATGTGCTCAGGTCCGGCAAGATGAAGAATCTTACGTTTGCCATTATATATAAGATGTTCAACCATAAAGAAAGCCTTGATGTAATCGTTGCTCTTTACACAGGGGACAGAGATATCAGAGATTGTTCGGTCAAAGAACACGAGAGGGATTCCTTTGTTGAGGAATGCTTTATAGATGTTGATGTTGGCTTTATTGTGTGAAGCGCTAATGAGCACGCCATTCACACGAGCTTTTGCAAACATTTCAAGATTTGAGCGTTCAAGTCCAGGGTCCTCATCAGAATATGCTATAGTTACTCCATAGCCTTTGGTGCGAAGGTATTTTTGGGCATGAGCGATAAAGTTCATCGAAAATGTTGTAGTGATTTCCGGAACGATTATTCCTACTACATGATTGCTCTTCAGGCGAAGGTTGACCGCCATCTCATTACGACGATACCCCATACGTGTGGCCGTTTCACGCACAAGCTTGAAAGTCTTATCACTCACGTTATGCAAGTCGCCGTTGAGAGCACGTGACACTGTCGACTTGGAGATGCCAAGCTCATTGGCTATATCACAGATTGTAACATATCTCATTTTATCAGAACTTTACCAATTGCTTGCGAATTTACTAATAAAATAGAATATAAAGAAAAAATCGATTTTATTTTTGCTTGGAGATGATTTTTTGGGAACGATTGCGTAAATTGGGAACGATTGCGGGAACGATTGCGGTAAATTATTGTGTAGAAAAAAAAGAATA
>CALJCU010000027.1 GCA_938023885.1 uncultured Prevotella sp.
GGCATCTACCTTTATAATCCTGACCTGAAATGGGAGACAACGGTGACGCGTAACTTCGGTATCGATTACGGCTTCCTCGGTGGACGCATCAACGGTACCTTGGATCTGTATTGGAACACGACAAAGGATCTCCTCATGCGTGCTGAGATTCCGTCCAATACCGGTTACAACTATCAGTATCAGAACTTCGGTAAGACTTCCAATAAAGGTATTGAGTTTACGCTCAATGGCGTTATCATCGACAAGAAGGATTTCACCCTCAACGGTACATTCAATATCTCATGGAACAAGAATAAGATTAATGAATTGAATACCGATAACCCATGGCAGAGCAGTAACTTCGCCGGCAGCACTATCTCTAAGTATGAAGACTTTGCGGTCACTGAAGGAGGCCACCTCGGTGAGGTATGTGGCTATAAGACCAACGGCTTCTTCACGGCTTATGATGCCGAACTGAACCCCAATGGTGAACTCATCTACCAGAGCGGCAAATGGGTGCTCCGCGATGGACTGAAGGACAACAGCGAAACCCTTACCGGGGGACAGTATTATCCCGGTGGCTTGAAATATGAGGTGGATGAGAATGGTGACCCCATCAAGCAGAAACTTGGCAACACGATCCCTTCTGTCACCGGTGGCTTCGGCCTCAATGCTACGTGGAAAGGATTCGATTTCAACATCTTCTTCGACTATTCGTTGGGTAACAAGATTGTCAACGGCACAAAGCTTGCCAACAGTTTCTATGCCGGCAGTGCAAAGGGCTATAACCTTATAGCAGACTTCAACCTCAACAACCGTTACACTTGGATTGATCCGAAGACAGGAGCCAACCTGGCAAAGCCTGATGCCTCTACGCTTGTTACTTACGGTGGTGCAGACGGTGTCACCAAACGCCTCTGTGAGATCAACACGGGTGCACAGATCTATAACCCTGCTGCTGTTTCTACTATGTACATCAATGACCAGGCTGTTGAGGATGCATCTTTCCTGCGCCTGAACATGTTGACCCTCGGTTATACGCTGCCAAAAAAGCTTGTCAAGAAGCTCTGTCTTACAAGTCTTCGTGTTTACTTCACAGCTTATAACCTCGCTTGTATCACAGGATACGATGGGTATGATCCTGAAGTCGATACGAGCAGTAAGAGGAATGCTATGTGCCCGGGTATCGACTATGCAGCTTATCCGAAGAGCCGTTCCTTCACGGCAGGTGTGAACATCTCATTCTAATAAGAGAAGAGCATTCCGTAACCATTTTAATTCAAAATTCCAATGAAAAAGACAATATCAGTTTTTGCGCTTGCAGCCGGACTGGCAACCTTTTCTTCCTGCTCTGACTTTCTGGACCAGCAGAGTCCGTCGGAACAGAACAATGAGAGTGTCTATCAGTCTGTTTATTATACGGGTCTTCGTGTAAATAAGATCTACGGCGACCTGACCTATGATGAGACCTACTCACAGTATATGGGTATCGTTTGGAATACCAACAGTGATATTGAACTCGTCGACGGCCTTGGCTCCGATGCCACAAACACATCCAGTGAGCGTGGTAACATGAACTATAATGCCGATCCAGGATGGTCGAGGATAGCCAAGCTCTGGGATCGTGCTTACGGAACCATCGAGGATGCCAATGATGTCGTGGAGGGTATTGAGAACTCTTCCATGTTACAGAGCGGCTCCAAGAGTGACATCGCTACGATGCATCGTTATGAAGGTGAGGCTCTGACACTCCGTCCTATGGTCTACCTCGACCTCGTCCGTTATTTCGGCGATATTCCTTTGAAACTCGCGACTTCAAAGAGTGATCTCAGCAATGCCTACCTTGACAAGACAGATCGCGATGTCATCCTCGACACGTTGATGAGCAACCTTGACAAGGCTGTCAAATATCTGCCGTGGGCTGGTGAGGACAGCTATACAACGGAGCATGCCACAAAGGGATATGCCCACGCTCTCTTGGCACAGATCGCTCTGACGCGTGCAGGCTATGCTATCCGCGAAAAAGCGAAAGACGGTTATGAGACAGCCGGCTACAGTGATGCGAATTATCCTACGCAGCGTCCTGGTGAGACGGAGCGCAGGGTTCTTCTCAAGCGTGCCCTCAAACACCTTACGGCAGTCATCAACAGTGGCAGGCACAGCCTGAACCCCTCTTTCTTCAATGAGTGGTATCTTATCAATCAGCGTACCCTTGACACCCAGTATCATGAGAATCTCTTTGAGGTCCCCATGGGTCTGAGCACAGGTTCTGAGTTCGGTTATACTATCGGTGTACGTATGAATGGTGTCACCTCGCTCTTCGGTTATGGCAACTCCTCCGGTAAGGTGAAGTTAACAGCTCCTTTCTTCTATAGTTATGACAAGAACGATGAGCGCCGTGACATTACCTGCTCAAATATCCAGTTTAAGGAGAATGACAACAAGTCTACGGACATGCAGATGCTTGGCAACACACCTTTCGGTATCTATGTCGGCAAATGGGATCCACGTATGGAGAGTGGCATGGTCAACGACAACAAGACGGCTCCCGATATGACGAAATCTCCCTCCGGTGACTGGTA
>CALJCU010000028.1 GCA_938023885.1 uncultured Prevotella sp.
GATTATGTTTACGGGCATGCCATCGCGACCCCGGACAAAGTGACGATTGTGTATAAAGATACAACCATTACTTATGCCCAGCTATGGGCGCAAGTATGTGAGAAGTCTGCACAATTTGAAAAAGATGGAGTAGGGAAAGGACAACTTTATACGTTTAAAGCTTTCCCTACCACCGATTTCATTGTTACCTATCTGGCATTACACTATATAGGAGCGGTCGCTGTGCCTTTAGAGAAAGATATACCCGAAGAGCGCTTCCGGGAGTTATGCAGATCACTGGCAAACACCAAACTGAATACTCCCGAGGATAATCCGTTGGAGGCTATCGCCGATGTTTTATTCACTACTGGTTCGACAGGTGCACAGAAAGGGGTAATGGTCAGTTATCGTGCCTTTCTTGCGGACACTGACAACCTCATTCAGGCACAAGGGTATAGTGACAAGACAGTCTTCGCCATCTGCGGGCCGCTCAATCATTTCGGGTGCCTCTCAAAGTTATGGCCCATACTCATCAAGGGAGGAACTTTAATTCTCCTTGACGGCATGAAGGATCTAAATGCATTCTTTCATGCCTTTGAGTATTCCGGTAAGAAGTTTGCCACCTTTCTCGTTCCTGCCGGCATCCGCATGATTTTGCTTTCAGGGGAAAAACAATTACGGCAGATCTCTGATAAAATAGATTTTATTGAGACAGGCGGCGCAGCCTTGTCGCAGACAGACATGGATGCCCTCTGCACGTTGTTGCCTCATTCCCGGTTATATAATACCTACGCTTCTACAGAGGCCGGTATCGTCAGCACCTATGACTTCAGCCCCATTTAGCCGGATGCGTAGGTCAGCCAATGCCTCATTCTTCTTTTTTCATTACCTCTGACAATACCATTGCTTGCAAAGGCGATACGCTTATGAGCGGATACCTCTATGACCCCAAGATGACAACATCCGTGTTTCACGATGATACCGTGTTCACTGCCGATTTGGGGAAGATTGATTCAATGGGAAATCTGCATATTCTTGGACGGAACGACGATGTCATTGAGATTGGCGGATATAAAGTGTCACCCGAAGAAGTAGAAAGCGTGGTTTTGGCTTGTCCTGAAATCTCTGATTGTATTTGCTGCCGGACAGTGTCACCCCTGTTTGGTGAGACTATTAAACTGCTGTATGTTGTGAAGGACGGCTCGAAGGTTAGCAGGCGTGAGATAGCCCAATTCCTTGCAGCACGCATTGAAAACTATAAGGTGCCTCGTGTCTTCGGGCAGACAGATGCCATAAGGCACACGTATAATGGGAAGTTGGACAGAAAGTACTATTACGGGTTATAGCTTTTTAATCTCACGTTAATTATTTTTACATCATCCCTTTGTTTCTCTCAGAGAGAATAGGGTACCTTTGCACCGCAAAAAGCTCTAAAAGATTATATATATAATATGAGCAAGCAAG
>CALJCU010000029.1 GCA_938023885.1 uncultured Prevotella sp.
CATTTTCGATATCTCCTCGTCACGGATGGTCGTAGCACCTATCTTTTCAATCTTAATGTCATTGTTCATGTCGAGAGACGCGTCGGTGGCTGCCTGATCTGCAGTTCGGCTTCTTTCATGTTCGTGAAATAGCCTATTGCCTTAGCATCGGGCGTGGCATCGATGTGATGTACCAACTTGCGGCTCAGCGCTGTGCCACAGTCGTCGACGACAGCACAGGGCACGTCGCGGCATACCTCGTTGGTGTAGACATAAGAGTAGAGCAACGGATAGGCGAGGGGCACAAAGATGATGAAGATGAGAATACCCTTATCCCGAAGCACCGTGCGGCACTCGTCATACCATATATATAGAGAAGGTCTTTCATGATTTCTCAATTCTTATTGTATGTATTTGAATTTAAGGAACGCTTTGTGATAACGTGGCAGTACGAGTGGCGGAGTGGAAACCACGCTGCGAGGAAACGAAGGAAAGGTGACATTGCTGTGACGGGAAACGTGAAGCCTGCAAGCGAGAACGACAGGATACCCCATAACGAGCATATGCACATGGCGAGACGCATCTCGCCGGCCATCAGTCCGAAGAGGAAGATACCGAACCCTTGACTCGCTAATACCGTGAGGATGCTGAGACCGAACATCGTTGGCAAGCCACAGGTACATGGGAAACCGAGGTAACAATAGAACCACACATCCATGAAGATGAGGATGATGGAATAGATGATTGTCTGCGGTAGAAGCGTGGCGGCCAAAGCCAATGCAGGACTATGACCGGAATAGATATAAAGCATCTGTTGCTGGTCTTGTTTCCATTCCAGGCCGATGGTGTAAGTCGTCGTCAGAAGTATCAGCAAGATGATGATGCCCGGCACGAGCATGTTGCTCAGATAGACCGAGTAGTCGAGAAAAGAGTTCTTTAACGGATGTGTCTCAATGACGACGGGTTGCAGGATGCCCATCACGCGGTCATTGGCAATACCGTGTCCCCACAGACTGCTGCGCGTCAGAGCCAGCCCCGCGAGGGCGGAGGCTGTCTTCATGTCCTTCATGAGAAGGTTG
>CALJCU010000030.1 GCA_938023885.1 uncultured Prevotella sp.
CTCTTTCAGCAGTGGATATTTCGCTGCAAAAGTGCTGATGATGAAAGCTTTCGACCAACAGGAAATCATGCTGATGAAGCAAATCAAGAATGGACATGTCACCAGTACGCAGCAGGCTAACCGCGAAGTAGGCTTCCACAACTACATGAAAAAGTTCTTTCCGCAGGTTAAGATCATTGAAGTCAATCTCCCACTCGATTGCAGCAAAGAGGAACATTCTGCTATCTTGGAGGATTATTTCACGCATCATCCACACACACACCATTGCATTACGATGGGCTCCAAGGCACATGTTCTCGGGGAGTTCCTCCTACGTACCAACCGGCGTGACGTGCAGATCATGGGCTATGACATGGTGAAGAAAAATGCTGAGTGCCTCAAACAGGGAAGCATCTCATTTCTCATTGCCCAGCATGGCTATCAGCAAGGCTATTTCTGTATTGATGCGCTCTTCCAGGCTGTAGTGTTAAAAAGAAAAGTTCAGGCGGTCAATTACATGCCTATTGAGCTGCTTACACCTGAGAATGTTGACTTTTACCGCCGGTTTCAATTATGAATAAAGGGTTTCTTGCGCTCTCTCCGCTCATTGTCTTTATCGTCCTCTATCTGGTCATCAGTCTTGTAGCGGGCGATTTCAGCCGTGTGCCGATGACAGTCGTGTTTCTCATTGCCAGCATCTATGCTGTTGCGACCTCTACGAAGTTCTCGCTCAAAGAACGCATTGATATCTATGGCAAAGGCGCATCTACATCCAATTTACTGTTGATGCTGTGGATTTATGTCCTTGCCGGTGCATTCGCTCAATCAGCCAAGGGAATGGGAGCTATTAATGCCACGGTCAACCTCACGCTGAACACGCTGCCGCCAAGCTTGATTCTTCCCGGATTGTTTATCGCGGCCTGCTTCGTCTCCATCTCTATCGGAACCAGTGTCGGCACAGTGGTGACGCTTGTTCCTATCGCAGCGGGCATTGCCTCACAGACAAACAGCAACATCGCTCTATTGACGGCCGTCATTGTCGGTGGAGCCTATTTCGGTGACAACCTTTCGTTCATCTCCGATACTACCGTCGTTGCCACCCAGACACAAGGTGTACGGATGAAAGATAAATTCAGAGTCAACTCACTCATTGTCGCACCGGCTGTTATCGTTGTATTAGGTCTCTACACCTTTTTGGGTTATGGAATGCAGTCACCTGCACATGTGGGCGAGACCAACTTTCTGAAAGTCATTCCTTACCTTGCAGTGCTTGTGACGGCAATATGCGGAATGAATGTCATGACCGTGCTTGTCATCGGTATCGCACTCTGTGGACTTATCGGCGTCACCGGTGGATCTTACGGTTTCTTCGGGTGGTTTGATGCTATGGGCACAGGCATTGTTGATATGGGTGAACTTATCATCATTGCTATGATGGCTGGCGGCATGCTTGAGATTATCCGTGTCAACGGGGGTATTGATTATATCATCGGGAAGCTGTCAGCAAGGATTCACGGCAAGCGTGGAGCCGAATTCTCCATTGCAGCCCTTGTCAGTCTTGTCAACCTCTGTACAGCCAACAACACTGTGGCCATTCTTACTGTCGGCAACATCGCGAGGCAGATAAGCCGGAGATATGACGTTGACCCGCGTAAGACAGCCAGTATTCTTGACACCTTCTCATGTATGGTGCAGGGCATCATTCCTTATGGTGTCCAGATGCTGCTGGCTGCCGGTCTGGCCCATGTCGATCCCGTCGACATCATCCCCTATCTCTTCTATCCTTTCGCCATCGGCATTGCGGCATCACTATCGATACTGCTGCGCTATCCGAAGAAATACTCATAAAAATATAGCTTCACATTAATAACCGTAATAAAACATGCAGGAGATGGATGTCATCACATGCAATTTCTTTAGGCTGTTACGCTCAGGCGCATGGCACGAAGATGAGGCTCTCGAGCCCATGTCTCATTTCAAGTGGGAACGACTCGGGCAGATGGTCTATGCCCAGCATGTAGAGGCTGCCGTTCGCGAAGGCCTGCAACGAATGGCAAGGGAAGACGTATGGGTCAATCTTCCTGACGGATTCTTAGCTGATTATCAGTCGGAGAAAACAGAAACGAAACCAGACATACAGTTAAGCAATCGTTTTCTCAATGCCCGCTTCCACCGTATCATTCAACAGGAAATTCACTCTATTGATACCAATGTGGCTTCGCTCGATGTTCTGAAAATCATTGTCGGCACAGTAGCCACCATGCTGAACAACGGCGTGATGATTAAAGGTCTGCTCGATTTAGGACGCTACCTGCGCACCTATGGCGGCCATGTTGACTTTGTAAAGCTCGACACATGGCTTTCAAAACTCCACCTGCAGCGGATGGCACAATTGCAGGGCAGCATGCTCGTTGCCGTGTTCAATTTCGAGACCGACGAACTGCCGTTTGTACACCATCTTGAGATATCGGCATACAATCTTGTGCTGCGCTCCGTCTTCCACACAGCCAGCGACACCGCCGAGGAATGGCATTTTCGGCAGAGCCGTACGGGCTTCGTTACCAACAACTCTCAACTTCTCCGCCGTAACCTCCGACGCAGTCTCCGTTACCTCCCCTATGCACCCATCGAGACTGTAAGTAACTATTTTAACAATTTTACTCGCTCGCTGCAAGAAATAGAAGAGTAAAATAGGGAACTTTTATTGCATATTGTTGCTGGTTTTCATAAAAACACCTTATCTTTGCAACAAATTGAAATTAGAAAGGAATAATATGAGCACAATCATTTATCCAAGTCCTATATACGGGCCCGTGCACAGCCGCCGGCTCGGCCTGAGTCTTGGCATCAACCTCATGCCGGCAGACGGAAAGATATGTACATTCGACTGTCTTTATTGCGAGTGTGGATTTAATGCCGACCACCGTACGCATACGCCCTGTCCGACCCGCAAGGTCGTAACAGCAGCACTTGAAAAACAGCTTATCAAGATGCATAATGATGGAGAGCATCCCGATGTGCTCACTTTTGCAGGCAACGGCGAACCAACGGGAAATCCCTATTTCCCGGAGATTATTGATGACACCATCCGTCTGCGTGACCAGTGGTGCCCGGATGCGAAGATCAGTGTGCTGAGCAACTCAACGTTCACGGGACGCGAGAAAGTGAGAGCGGCATTGCTGAAAGTGGACAACAATATTCTAAAGCTCGACACTGTCAATCCCGATTATATCAAGAAAGTAGACCGCCCCACACAGCCGACCTATGATGTCAACAAGATTATCGAGAACCTCAAGTGGTTCAAAGGCCATGTCATCATCCAAACCATGTTTATGAAAGGCGATGGCGCCGACAACACCGGCAACGAGTATGTGCTGCCTTGGTTAGACGCGGTGAAAGACATCAAACCACAGGAAGTGATGGTCTATACTATCGATCGTGAAACTCCCGATCAGAAGCTCCTGAAAGCCTCACATGAGGAACTCGACCGCATTAGGGATATGGTCAGCAGAGCCGGCATACCTTGCACTGCATCATATTGAAAGATTACGCTACGCTAAAGAAGAAAGAATACATAATACAGAGGTTAATGCCTCGCTAAAAAAGAAAATAATATTAATCAATAACTCAAAGAACAATGGACTCAGAACTCTTCAAGAACCGCAGCGTAGGCAGTTGCCTGAGTGATGCTTTCGACCTTTTCAGAACCAACCTCAAGACACTCTTCCGCAGATTGTGGATGGCAGCGCTCATGCTGTCATTAATACTTGCCGCCATTATGATGTCAGGCTTACAACACCCGGCCGCCGGAGGCTTCTCCCCCGTAAATATAATTTGTCTCCTCCTATTATATGTGTTTGCCATCGGAGGATTTGTCTGGTTCTATTCCATCATCATCAGTCTGCTCAATGGCAAGAGCATCAAAGTGAATATGCCACGTGTTACCCGACTGACCCTGCTGCTCCTTGGCTTATTCATTCTCATCGGCATCCTCTGCGCCATAGCCATTTCCGCCAACTATATGGCTGCACGTGACTTGTCACAGATACACAGTGCAAGTGCCAGGATGTTTGTCGGAGTCTTCGCGTTCGGTTTGGTCTTCTTCATCGCCGCCCTGCCGCTCTACTATTCCGTCATGAAATATTACATTGAGACAGACAGCAAGGTGAGGTCGGTATTCAAGAAGCCATACGTCACGGGCTTCCGGCACTGGGGCTACATTTTCCTTACAGTTCTGCTCACGGAAATCATCAACTTCGTAATCAGTATGGTCGTCTGCCTGCCGCTCTACGTCATCCTCCTCTGCTTTGTTGCCAACAGCAACGGCATGGCATTCGGAGACCCATCAGGATTGTCATGGGGCTTCGGCATCCTCGCCTTCGTCACAGCCGTTGTCTGCACTTTCGCCGATCTCTTTGTCAGACCGTGGATTGTCTTCACGTTCTATTACGCTTACGGAAGCATCGATGAGAAAGAGCAAGGAAGGACGAAACGCAAGGAAATAATAGTCAGTACGGAACCCTCCACAGACTTTGAGGAAGTGAAATAATACGGAAACGGCATGCCAACGTCTCGATGAAGCTGCCGCCAACCCGGCGAACGCAAGACAGACGACCACCCTGACAGAGGATAACAAATCTTTTCTCATGAAACAGCGATACCTTTTCATAGACCGCGACGGAACGCTCATTGAGGAGCCGCTCGATGAGCAGATAGACAGTTTTGCCAAACTGAAGTTCGTTCCTACTGTCTTCAAGAACTTGGGATTCATCAAACGCCACCTTGACTTTAAGTTCGTCATGGTAACGAATCAGGATGGATTGGGAACACATGTCTTTCCAGAGAAGGACTTCTGGCCGGTACACCAATTTGTTTTAGACACCCTTGCCGGTGAGGGTATCACGTTCGATGATGTGCTGATAGACCATCACCTCCCCGAGGATAACTCACCAATGCGCAAACCAGGTACTGGTATGGTTGAGAAATATCTGAAGGATGAGGATGCCGATATAGCGAACAGTTATGTCATCGGTGACCGTGAAAGCGATGCTCAGTTAGCTAAGAACATGGGAAGCAAGGGGCTCATCCTCGGCAAGGACGGTATGACATGGGACAAGATAGCTGAACTCTTGTTTGCCGGAGAACGTATCGCTGAGGTTCACCGCGTGACAAAAGAGACAGATGTCTACGTGAAGCTCAATCTCGACGGCTCAGGCAAATGCGATATCTTAACTGGGTTAGGCTTCTTCGACCACATGCTGGAACAGATTGGTCATCATGGCATGATAGATATCACGGTTCACACGAGGGGGGACCTCTATGTTGATGAGCATCATACCATTGAGGACACGGGTCTTGCTTTAGGTGAATGCGTCTTGAAAGCTCTTGGTGACAAGCGTGGCATAGAGCGCTATGGCTTCTGCCTGCCGATGGATGACTGTCTCTGCCAGGTAGCGCTCGATTTCGGTGGTCGTCCATGGCTTATGTGGGATGCTGAATTCAAACGCGAAAAGATTGGTGAGATGCCGACCGAGATGTTCTTCCATTTCTTCAAGAGTCTGAGCGATGCCGCAAAGATGAACCTCAACATCAAAGCTGAGGGAACAAACGAGCATCACAAGATAGAAGGCATCTTCAAGGCACTGGCGCGTAGCTTAAAGATGGCAGTAAGAAGAGACATCCACCACTTAGTGCTGCCATCTACGAAACGACGTTAACCACTTCCAGTTGCCATCGTCAAAAGGAGTGCTATAAAAAACATTAGTTTCCCTCGTGCCCTATTGTGAGCTGCATAAGATCATAATAGGAACCATTGTAGATGTTGAGGTCTACATTGCCTTTAATGCCCGGCAGTACACCCATATCCGTGTGTTGCCAGAATTTCCATTTACCTTTATACTGAACCTTGTCAACATAATAGTGGGCTATCCAATAAGG
>CALJCU010000031.1 GCA_938023885.1 uncultured Prevotella sp.
AGCCGATAAGCTTCTTGATACGCTTGCCATAAGCAGACTTGTTTCCAGAAACCTCAGCCTCAAGCCCGTCGATACGTGCACGCTGCTTGCGGATCAGTGCGGCCAGGCTCTGAAGCTGGGCACGTATCTGCGCCTTATCCATCTGCCCCTCGCGGCTGCCCATCTGCTTGATGACACCTTCCTGGGCAGAGATGCTGTCGAGGCCTACGGACATCACGTTCACGAAGTCGGACATTTGCTTGATATCCTCCTGATGGAGACTGTCAGAGGTAGAAAGAGAGTCGATGGTAGTCTGCATCTTTTCAGTCTTACCATTATGGCAGCTCATCATGCCAAAGGCTACGAAGAGCCCTAACACGCCTGAAAGAATAATTTTCTTTGTTTTCATAATTTACACTATTAAATGGTTATGTCACCGCAAAAATAGGTAAATAAATAATACGAGCAATCATTGTGCGTGCGTTTTTACTCTTTTTTATGATTTATTGTTGCTTTGTCAATGATCTGCACCATCTTTACCATAAAATAAGTAGTCATAAACAGTTTATGGACTCCAAAAGAAGGAAGATCAACAAAATAGAGCTCTGTAACTTTCAGGACCGCCGCACCGGCCTCTATCCGGCCAAAAGGCTATAGGCGCACCTCTTGCAACAATTTTTTTGTATCGGCTCTTCACGACTTCAAACGGCTATATCATATTTCTCAGCACCGTCACGGCCTCGGCCACACTCGGTACATTGCCGATTTTGATGAGACGGTGCCCGTTACTGTCCTTGAAGTTGCAACGACGCGGATTGTCCATGACATAATGGATGACACGACCGAAAGTGTTGCTCTGATAGAATGCTGACGACCGGTTGGAGACGAACTGCATCGTCATGACACCCTGCCGCAGTATGATTCTCTCACAACCGATCTTACGCCCCAAACGACGCAACATGACGACCTGCATCAGCTCCTCACCCTCATGGGGCACAGGACCGAAGCGGTCTACCAGTCGCTGACGGTAAGTTTTCAGAGAATCATCATCAGTGATGTTGTCGAGCTCACGATAGAGCAGCATGCGTTCGGAACTTGTAGGCACATACGTGTCGGGGAAGAACATCGGCAGATCACTCTCAACGGCGCAGTCCTCCACGAACTCGTCTCCGGAGACCTCGCGTCCATTCTTGATATCATCAGCATAGAGATCCTGAAACTCATCGTTTTTCAGTTCCGTCACTGCCTGAGAGAGAATCTTCTGATACGTCTCATACCCTAAGTCTTCCATGAATCCGCTCTGCTCTGACCCCAAGAGGTTACCTGCGCCACGGATATCCAAATCTTGCATGGCGAGGTTGAATCCACTGCCGAGGTCGGAGAAGGTCTCCAAAGCCTCCAGGCGGCAACGAGCCTCAGGTGTGAGTACAGAGCGGGGTGGGGCAAGCAGATAACAAAAGGCCTTACGGTTGGAACGTCCTACACGGCCACGTATCTGGTGGAGGTCGGAGAGACCGAAATGATGGGCGTCATTGATGATAATAGTGTTGGCATTAGGGATGTCTATGCCATTCTCAATGATCGTCGTCGAGAGCAGCACGTCATACTTGTAGTTGATGAATCCCATGATGACTTTCTCCAACTCTTCCGGTGACATTTGTCCATGTCCGATGGCTACCCGGCAGTCGGGGACATACTGAT
>CALJCU010000032.1 GCA_938023885.1 uncultured Prevotella sp.
TGACATAATCGGCGAAATCACTATAATTATTGATCAGGTGATAGAGCTGGTTCCACTGCTTTCCCGTTCCCATTTTCTTATCAATAACCCTCAACTCTGGGTATTTTTGTGTAAGAAGATCATAGGTGCAAGAGTATTCATGAATATCAATCAGTGAATTTGGGAAATCGGCCTTTGTATAGGTCGTTCGTACTATCAAATGATCGTTTTGATATAGCTCTGCCGGACGATCCATCTTGTCCATACTTTCAACGTAAGATTCAATCTTAATAGGCAGATTCCGGTTGACGAAGTCAAGGGTAATGGTATCATTAACTCCATCATTCAGCAACATTATTTGATAGGAGTCTAACTTGCGTGGGTCTCTGTTTAACAACGGCTTGAGGTACTCCGCACATCCCAATGTAACGACCACACACTTCTTAGCTGGCTGTAAATCAACAATCCTTTTAAGAGTGCTTTTTAGCTTGCTCAATCCCTCTAATTTCAGATACGAAGACAAGCCGAAGAGAAATATATTTTCCTCTTTGGTTGTAATAGTATTCATCAATAGCTCATAATTGGGCATGTTATCTGGATGGCAGAATTGACCAGCCCACATAACCTTCTTACCAGGCACTTGATATTTTCTCTGCAACTCTAAGATAAGAGCTTTTGAGGAGACATCAATCAACTTAACTGTGTGCTTCTGTGAGTCCAGATAACGATCTATGCTTTTGATGACATCGTTTATCTCCATAACAATTCTGTTTAATTGTCCTTGATGATCTCAATACCTACATTCATGTTGTTCTTGATAAGGCTTTTTAGATACTTCTTTACGGCTTCCGCATCCATACTGTCGATTTTGCTGAAGGCAGCATTATAGCCACCATTGCAGTATGCTTTACGAGCAAGATCCTCGATAACTTTGCGAACACCGCTTTGTTGATCCCAATAGTAGGGTTCACCCGCTATATGGTCGAAAAGATATCTCTTTACCTCTTGAATATCAGACAACATGATTGCCTTGTCTTCTAAGACCTTTTTCCGGAAGATGGCATCACGCTTTTGGGCGTCTGCCAAATCTTTCCAGAAATCAGCAGGAACATTCTCCAAGAACTTCAAAGCCTCGTTAACACTGTTGTTGTCTGGATTGTGGCTGTTGATAATTTCAAAGACTCTACTACCCTCAGCATAATGCTCATCATTCAGCATATAGCGGATAGGCATCAAATACTGCTTTGACCAATCTAATGGGGAGACAGTACCAGTATTCTCTTTCCAGATTTTCCTCATCTGCACGGATTCCTGCTTCTGTTTGTAGTCGGTTACTATCTTCTCCAAGGCCTGAAGATATTCCGGCTGATCCTTGGTGAAACTACCTACTGAGACACTGGTAAACACATTATTGATGTCATTGTCGTTCAAATCTGAAAGATAGGTGTCACAGGTCTTCTTGAAATACTTGATCTGCTCTGCCTGGAAATTGTTAAAGTCTTTACCATAGAGTTCAATGTCTTCCTGTAGACTAACAAGCTCTGTTTTCTGAAGCCTACCAGTCTTTACCAGATTGTAGAGTATATTCATCAGATGATTCATATCTCCCAAATCATTTTTTACCATGACATAAGGCAGACGAAGCGTGTTACAACGCTCTTTTATCTTCTGAACAGCCTCATTGTAGCTCTTGCAAGTTTGTCCCAGCCAATCGGTAGTTGCTGCAGCAACCCTATATTCCTCAATGACTTCATCAATCTTTTCATTAGCCGTTTCTTTCTTCCAGACCCAATTTGCCTGGTCAGCATCGAACTTCGCCTTTACAGCATTGATATACTGACCTCCATCGTGGATCTTCTCTGCCAGTTGGAGCAGCTTGCCCTCCTTATATTCCGAGAGATACTGCTCCATACCCAGACGACAGTGGTCGCTGGTGATGATGCGCTTCAAATCTTCACCCAGTTTTGGTGCTTTCAGACTGATTTTACCTATTTTAATAGCAATATCATTATCGCTCAGACCTGATTTATCACGATTATTGTTGGCAATATCATAGAAGAGATTGACAGCCTCAAGAAGAGTTTCAACAGGAGTGGTCAGCTGGGCGATTTCCTGTTCCCCCTCGTCAGAGCTGATGTAATACTGCAAAGACCATACAGGGAACATCAAGTTCACCATGCTGTATCTGATGCGCGCTCTCGTTGATTCCAGCGATGAACACACCTGCTTATCAATCTTAAAGCCAGTAGAAGTGGTATTGATAAAGGCCTTTTCCTCAGGTGTCATTGCTACAATGTATTTATTCTGATAGCGCTTGTTAGGAGTATTGTCCAGCTTGATCACTTCGTCTACCATCTCCTTGAACTTGTCGACAGTAAGATCAGTGCTCTGAACATCATCACTCCATGTCAAGTCGCCACGTTTGACATACTCCTTCATCACGAAGCCAAGAATGAAGGCCGTCAGATTGCAGGGAAGGAAACCAAAAGGAGGCTGCTTCAGGTCATTGTAAATATCGCTGATAGCTATTCTTCCATTAGATTCCAGAGCTTTATCAACGACATCATTTACATGCGCTTTTATCTTTGAGATCAATTCAGAGGGACTCTTCTCCCAATATTTCTCTACATGCCAAGCCTTATCAAGTGCATTTTCCAATTTAGTAGTTGGGGTACTGCTGCGATAAGCACCCTTTACTTCTTCGTTCACACCCATTTCTACACCCTGCTTGAGCCCAGCGGATTTCCACATCGTATCGGTAACGGAATAATGCTCCAGACAGCTGGTGAAACGCTTATAAACAATATCGAGAAGCTCTCCGGCTAACTTTTCTTCGTCATTGATGTTTTGTCCAGT
>CALJCU010000033.1 GCA_938023885.1 uncultured Prevotella sp.
ACCGATGACGGTCTCCACGACAGCGTTCTATACGGGTTACGATCCATATACGCTAGAGCCGGTCTACAGTGCGAAGACCCCGCGGGAGAAACTGGCCCAACGTATGTTCTTCTTCTGGTACAAGCCTGAGGAGCGACAGGGTATCGAGCATGAACTACGACGTATCGGCCGTCCCGACCTTATCAGGAAACTCTACGACGGACAGCCGCACTACAGACGTGTTCATTACGACGGTAAGGCTGTAGGCAGTTCACCGAAACAGCCAAAGCCGGTGATGTTGACGGGACCTTCGAAGAATCAGAAACACAAATCGTTCAACCCCGACTTCTATCCAAAACGCAATAGACGGTCCTAGGGCTGGGGCGGGCACTGTGACCGCCCCGACACAGGATTCCCAGTTATGATTAAAGTATTCGAACAGTTTATCCAAGGCAAGCATGATGCTGCAAGTTGTGAAGACGGCATCGTTGTCACCGACAATTTTGTCGCCGTCATTGACGGAAGCACGAGCAAAGGAAAGAAGCGCGTCAACCCATCAATGCGCAACGGCAGATATTGCATGGAACTCATTGCCGCTTTCATTCGTGAGATACCGGCAGACATCACCCTTGACGCTTTCTGCGAGAAGGTCACAGCCCGAGTACATAAAGCCTATATCGAGGCAGGAGTGACCGATGAGACTGACACTAATGGCCCCATTCAGCCCCGTGACCGCCTGTGTGCGTCAGCCATCGTGTATAGCAATCAGCGGAAAGAGATATGGATGATTGGTGACTGTCAGTGTATCGCCGGTGGGAAACTCTTCACCAACGGTAAGCCTTCTGAAGCTGATATCTCGGAGAAGCGCGCACAACTTTTCTCAATTGAGGCAGCCACGCATGATGATATGATTGTCAATGGAAGTCTTGCACACGACTATTCCCGTGATGCCATTCTTCCAGAACTCGTCGCATCCATGGAGGGAGAGAACAGGACCTATGCCGTAATAGACGGATACCCTATCTTTAAAAATGGAGTGAAAATTATCAGGCTGAACGACTTACCAAAGACAGATAGCAATGTTGTGCTTGCCTCTGATGGATATCCTTATCTCTGTGCTACTTTGAAGAAGAGTGAACGGAAGTTACAGGAGCAGCTGTCTACCGACCCATTCAACATCCATACCTTCAAGGCAACAAAAGGCTTAATGCAAGGCAATGTCTCATTCGATGACCGTGCCTACATCCGCTTCTCCACCGCTCCCGCCCAACGTTACTTCCTCACACTGAGTTTTGACGGTACGGCATACCATGGCTGGCAGATTCAGCCCAACGGCATAACAGTGCAAGAGCGCATTCAAGACGCTCTCACCAAAATTCTGAGACATAAAACAGAAGTCACTGGAGCCGGACGCACCGATGCCGGAGTCCATGCCCGCACGATGGTATGTCATTTTGATGATGCAGCGGGCCTTGACTGCCAGCAGTTGCTCTACCGTCTCAACCAGATGCTTCCGCAAGATATTGCTTGCCATAAACTCGAGCCAGTCTCATCCGACCTCCATGCACGTTTCTCCGCTACACGGCGCACCTATAGATATTTCATCCATACAAGCAAAGACCCATTCCTGCGGCACTTCTCTGTGGAGACTCACTACCCGCTCGATTTCCCGTTGATGAATGAGGCGGCAGCCTCGTTGCTCCATGTGACCGATTTCAAAGCGTTCTGTAAAGCAGACAATGACAGCAAGACGACAGTATGTCATCTCACGAAAGCACAGTGGATACAGACTTCTCCTTTCGAATGGTATTTTGAGATTTCCGCCGACCGCTTTCTCCGCAACATGGTACGCGCAGTTGCCGGTACCTTGTTCGATGTCGGGCGCCATCGTATCAGTCTACAAGCGTTTAAAGAAATTGTAGCTCACGGAAACCGCTCCGAATCGGGTGAGTCAATGCCAGCAAAAGGTCTGTTCCTGTGGGAAGTAGAATATTAAAAGATAAATCCTTGCATTGAACTGGTCAATGCAAGGATTTATCTTTACTGTTTAGGCTTGATAATTACTCAGCCAAAAGCTTGTCGAACTTCTCCTGGAACTTACTCTTGGCGGCAGCGCCCACGAACTTGTCGACGAGCTGACCGTTCTTAAAGAACAGAACTGTGGGGATGTTACGTACGCCATACTGCATGGGGATATCCTCGTTTGCCTCGATATCACACTTGCCTACAACAATCTTACCGTCGTACTCATCGGAGAGTTCCTCCATGATAGGACTTACCATACGGCAAGGTCCGCACCAGGCTGCCCACAGGTCAACGACCAAGGGGAGGCCACCATTCTTCAGCTTCTCGAAATTATCAGCTGTTACTTCTACTGTCATAGTTGTTTTCCTTTCTCGTTAATAATACGTGATGCAAAAGTAAGTATTTTGGTTCACCTGCACAAACTTTACACCAAAAAAGTGACTATCACAAAGATTATTAGAACTCGACAGTTCTCGAACCATCCTCATGCTGCGTGATGGTCACCTTTACAGCATCTCCCGGAAGAATCTCTTCTATGAGTTCCGGCCACTCAATGAAACAGAGACCGCCGCTGTAGAAATAATCCTCATAACCCAAGTCAAAGACCTCCTCCAACTTCTTGATACGATAGAAGTCGAAGTGGAAGATATGGCTGTCATTCTTCGTGGACGTATAGTCGTTGACGATAGCAAATGTCGGAGAAGTGATGACGTCTTCAACGCCAAGCT
>CALJCU010000034.1 GCA_938023885.1 uncultured Prevotella sp.
CATCAAATGGCAAACAGACCTTTCTTTGGAAATCGTTATCATCAATGTTGATAATGGCCATTATTCAGCTATTCTGAGCAACACCGACTCTTTAGAGCAGGTGCCCGTCGACGGGGCACAGGCTGTACTGTTAAACTATATCAGTAAGGATAAGATACCTCTTTTCATAGACGAAAAACTCTTTTTGAAACAAAGTTCACCCTACGACATGAAAGCCAAAGGCGTATCCTTGCCGGTCAACACCTTGTCTAGCTCCATGCTTCATAAGGCACTGGACAGGGCGATAGCGGCAGAGAACTACGAGCTTGCTTCTCAACTACGTGATGAACTGAACAGAAGGAACATGGCATCATCTAACGACAACACTACTATAGATAGTACTCATTGAATAATGAAAGAAGAAAGATATTTTTACGTACCTGATGCAGCACGCAGCAGTGAACTTCCGGAACAGGAAGCGCAACATGCAATTCGTGTGCTGCGCCTCGTAGAAGGTGATGCTATCTGGCTGATGGATGGGGTAGGCAATTTCTACAAAGCCGAGGTAGTCATGACTTCCAAAAAACGGTGCTTCTGTAGACTCTTGGAGACATGGCCGCAACAAAAAAACTGGTTGGGACACATTCAACTTGCCATTGCGCCTACAAAGATGATGGAGCGCATCGAATGGATGGCTGAGAAAGCCACGGAGATAGGTTTCGACCGTATGAGTTTCATTGATTGCAAGTTTTCTGAGCGCCACGTCATCCGCAAGGACCGCATTGATAAAATCGTCGTCTCAGCTATGAAACAAAGTCGCAAGCCTTTTAAGCCTGTTGTAGATGAGATTATACCATTCAATGATTTTATTGCATCCTGCAACGCCGACTATAAGTTCATCGCTCACTGTTACAATGACCAGAAGCGTATCGACCTCTTCGACCAACTGCTCACTTTGCCGAAAGATTCAACAGTTTGTGTAATGGTGGGACCCGAAGGCGACTTTTCCACAAATGAGGTTGAGGCAGCATGGGCTCATGGCTTCATGCCTGTCACGCTTGGTAACAGCCGTTTACGTACAGAGACAGCCGGGCTGATGGCTGTCATGATGGCACAGCTCGTAAAAAGAAACTGAAACAAGTAAAAATATTAATATGATGAAACGCCGGTTTAGGATAACAGGGTCTTATCTTCTATCCATTTGTTTGTGTTCATTGATTGTAATAATGGCATCCTGCTCAGGCAGTGACTATCTCAATGCCATTCCTTCCGAGAGTCAGATGCTGATAAGATTGAATACCGCGAAATTCAGTGGTACCCAGAGTCCGTTCATCCTCAAGTCACTGCTTCACGTAAGCAATGTCAATGAGACGGGATTAGACCTCTCTGAGGATGTCTATTTCTTTGAGGATGGACAAGGTAACTTTGGTATCTGCGCGAAGGTAAGCAGTGACAGTAAGTTGGAGAAGACCCTTAGACAAGCAGGTCTGAGTCTAACGAAACGTCACGACTGCCAGTTTGCAGCTCTCCCCTCCAACTGGATTATCGGCTTCTCCGATGAGGCAGCACTTTTGATGGGTCCGGTCGTGCCTGTAGCACAAGACGATATGATGACGCTCATGGCTCGCTATCTTGGTTCTGACGAGGAAGATGGAATCAGGTCATCACCCATGTATGCAACAGCCAATTCCATTGATGCACCCATGGCCATGGTCTCACAGACCGGAGCGCTCCCCGAGCAATTCGTAGCCCCTTTCACGACGGGAGCACCTAAAGATGCTGATCCCGCAGATGTCATCCTCGCGGCCTCCATGGAAGTCAAGAATGGACGACTGCTCATGCACGGCAGGACACTTTCATATAAGAAAAGCATCAACACAGCTATTGAGAGGGCTTCTAAGGTCTATCGTCCCATCAAAGGCGACTATCTCAAGGCTATGTCGCAAGACGATGTTCTCGGTCTCTTCCTCAACGTAGACGGCAAACAGTTTCATCAACTGATGATACAGAACCGGGCAGTAACGGCTATGCTTGCTGGCATCAACTCGGCAATCGACATGGATAATATTCTGAGGAGCGTGAATGGAGACCTCACTCTCGTGACCTCTTCTTTAGGTAAGGATAACTTCCACCTCATGATGGCTGCCAAGCTTTCCGGGGCTCCCTGGTTGGCAGATGTAGACTATTGGAAGCAGAGTGTGCCATCAGGGGGTCGTATCGGTGACTGGGGAAAGAACTGCTATTATTACACGGGTAACGGTACGACCTATTATTTTGGTGTCACGACTGATATGCAATATATGAGTGGTGGTTCCCCGGAAGAGGCTAAACAAAGCATCACTTCATCAAGAAATCCGATATCAGCTGATTTGCAATATCTTATCGTTGGTAAAAAGCTTGCGTTGATTGTCAACTTTAAGGCTCTTGGCACAGGTAAGGCGGGAGCCGTTACCTCTCTCCTCAAGCCGTTGTTCGGCAAAGTCAACACCATCGTTTACACAATGGATGAGAAAGAATAAGGCAACATACAAGAACAATGAATAAGATAACTTTCCAAAAAGTCGTACCCGATGTCTTCTCAGAGCGCAAGGATCTTGTCTCTGACATATGGGCAAACGACATTTCTTTTGAGAAAGGACATCTCTACCTTGTCGAAGCTGACTCCGGCAAGGGTAAGAGTACTTTCTGCAGCTATGTTGTAGGCTACCGCCACGACTACACAGGCCACGTCTTCTTTGACGGCAACGATACGATGCAGTATAGTGTCTCCCAGTGGGTGGACATGCGCCGTAGCCATATCAGTCACCTTTTCCAGGAGTTGCGTCTCTTCCCGGAGCTCACAGCCATGGAGAACATCCAGATCAAGAACAAACTAACCGGTTACAAGTCGGAGAAGCAGATCCTTGAGTGGTTCGACATGCTCGGCATTGCTGATAAGACAGATGCGAAAATTGGCCGTATGTCATTTGGCCAGCAGCAGCGCGTGGCCATGATCCGTGCGCTCGTTCAACCGTTTGACTTCATCCTCGCCGATGAGCCTATCTCTCACCTTGACGACCGCAATGCAGCCGTCATGGGAAAAATCATGATGGATGAAGCCATGAGCCAAGGGGCTGGCGTCATCGTCACAAGTATCGGTAAACACATGAACTTAAACTATGAAAGGACGATGAAGTTATGAATCTCGTTTGGAAACTCTTACGTCAACATATAAGCATTCCACAGTTTGTGGGCTTTGCCTTCGCCAATCTCTTTGGCATGTTGATAGTCCTGTTAGGCTATCAGTTCTATAAGGATGTCTCACCGGTCTTCACGGGCGAGGACTCGTTCATGAAATCCAACTATATCATTGTTGAGAAGAGGATAGGAACAGGAAGCACTGTTTCGGGCCGTTCCAATGCCTTTACAAGAGACGACATTGATGACCTCAACAATGCTCATTTCACATTTAAGGTGGGTGCATTCACATCCAATCAATACACGGTCACTGCCCGCATGGGGATCAGTGGTACAAACATCCTTAACTCCGAAATATTCTTGGAGAGTATCCCCGATACTTTCGTCGATGCACCGGAAGGCACATGGAGCTATAAGCCGGGTGAACATGTGGTACCCATCATCCTTCCGCGCAGCTACATCGCTATGTACAATTTCGGCTTTGCTCAGAACCGCTCACTGCCAAAGATCAGTGACGGACTCGTTGGAATGATCGACTTTGACCTCTCAATTCAGGGCAACAACAACAGCGGTTCATTCAAAGGCAAAGTCATCGGCTTCTCTTCACGTGTGAGCAGTATCATCGTGCCACAGGCGTTTATGGACTGGTCCAACCTGACCTTTGCACCTGACAGGCACCCTGATCCTTCGAGACTCATCCTCGACCCCGATAACAGTAAGACGGAACAGATGACCAGATACTTTGATCGTCACGGTTATGAGGTGGAGGACGACAAGCTTGACACCGAGAAGACGACTTACTT
>CALJCU010000035.1 GCA_938023885.1 uncultured Prevotella sp.
GAGCGCTATAAGACCAGTGCGGATGTGGAGGAGACGCTCGCCGAGTTCCGCAAGCGTCACATTCCCATCGACAATATCGTGCAGGACTGGAACTACTGGAAAGACGACCAGTGGGGCGCTCAGGAGTTTGACCGTAGCCGCTATCCCAATCCCCAGGCGATGCTCGACAGCGTCCGCCGGATGTACGGACACTTTATGATCAGTGTGTGGCCGAAGTTCTATGTCAACACCGACAATTACAAGGCGCTCGATGCCAGAGGCTGGATGTATCACCAGGCTGTCGTCGACTCTGTCAGGGACTGGGTGGGACCAGGCTACCTGAACTCTTTCTATGATGCTTATTCATCAGGGGCGCGGAGGATGTTCTGGAATCAGATCGACCGCGGACTCTATTCACGCTACAATAAAGGAGTGGATGCCTGGTGGATGGATGCCTCGGAGCCTAACGTGCGCGACTGTACGCCGATGTGGTACCGCAAGGCGTTGAGCGGTCCTACGGCTCTCGGCACGACGACGGAATATTTCAATGCTTACTCTATCCCCAACGCCGATGCTATCTACAACGGACAGCGCGGTGTCAATCCGAACCGGCGTGTCTTCCTGCTCACGCGCAGCGGTTTTGCCGGTGAGCAGCATTATTCCACGGCTACCTGGAGCGGTGACATCGGCACACGATGGGAGGATATGCGCGCGCAGATGACAGCAGGACTCAACTACAATCTCGCGGGGCTGCCCTTCTGGGGAATGGACATCGGTGGCTTCTCCGTGGAGAACCGCTATTCCAGTGCGCAGCTGAACTATGACCGGACAGGTGTGGAAAACGAGGACCTGAAAGAATGGCGCGAGCTGCAGGCGCGTTGGAACCAGTTCGGATGCTTCGTGCCGCTTTATCGTACCCACGGTCAGTGGCCTCTTCGTGAGGTGTGGAACATCGCGCCAGAGGCTCATCCTGCCTATAAGTCGATCGTGTGGTACGACCGTCTGCGCTATCGGCTCATGCCGTATATTTATAGCATGGCAGGTGCCGTACACTTCAATGACTACACGATGATGCGCGCCTTGGTGATGGATTTCAATGGCGACAGCAAGGTTTATGACCTCAAGGACCAGTGGATGTTCGGACCGTCGCTCATGGCCTGCCCTGTGGCGGAGTACAAAGCCCGTTACCGCAGTGTCTATCTGCCACAGCAGTGCGGATGGTACGACTTCTATACCGGCCGTCATTATGCTGGTGGTCAGACCGTTATGGCGGCGGCACCCTATGAGCGCATTCCTGTTTTCGTGCCCGAGGGAAGCATTATCCCGGTCGGTCCCGAGATGGAATGGAGCGACGAGAAAGCCGCTGAGCTCATTGATCTTTATGTCTTTGCCGGAAGGAACGCTACGTTCACGCTCTACGAGGATGAGGGCATTAACTATAACTATGAGAGAGGCAAGTACGCCACCGTCACGTTCTCTTGGAACGATGCCTCCAAGACGCTGACCATTGAGCCGCGTAAAGGCAGCTTCAACGGCATGCTGAAGAACCGGCGGTTCAACGTGGTGCTTGTCGACAAGGACGATGCCAAGGGTGTG
This sequence comes from uncultured Prevotella sp., assembly GCA_938023885.1. GTDB lineage: Bacteria > Bacteroidota > Bacteroidia > Bacteroidales > Bacteroidaceae > Prevotella. The sequence goes on from CALJCU010000035.1 coordinate 1,576, forward strand.
GATATCGACAACAATGTT
>CALJCU010000036.1 GCA_938023885.1 uncultured Prevotella sp.
GATCTCGCACCGCGGTTTAAGTTATATCGCGATGCCATATAACTTAGATCGCAAACCCGGATAAGGCAGGCTGAGCGGTTACCTCCTGTGGCAGCCTCTGCAAATAAAATATAAAAACATTATGAATAGACTTTTTATTGTATATGCGGGGTTCGTAGCGCTGGCCTTTGCATCCTGCAAAGACAATCCGGATTTGAATCCCGACAATGGCGGCAAAGGCGGTTCGGGGACCTCGTGGGCCAAGGACTCTTCGGCTACGTTCTCCGATGCCGAATGGCTTCCGGGCGGCGAGAAGGGAACGACCTCCAATGAGCAGGGCTGCTATTCCAACCAGTCACCGGCTATCGACAACGAAGGACTCTACACTACCTTCAAACATGGTGAGAACTTCTTCGAGCACGATGCAAACTATTTCACGAAACCTTTCTGGGGCTTAGGTCCTGCCTGGGTCCGCACAGGCTGTGAGTACTGCCATCCGAGTTACGGGCACGGCAAGCGTCAGAACGAATACCGAGCCAACGAGATGGGCAACGGTTATCTGCTCGTTGTCTATCACCCCACAGCCGGCACCGATGCCAACGGCAAAGCTTATGCTGCCAACAGTTACATCTCAGAGGTGACGGGTATGCCGCAGACCAAGGCGATGGAACCGTTTAAGGCTCCTATTGATGAGAGCGGTATCCACATCACGTGGAAGAATGTGTCGTCTATGCCCTCAGGCCTGCCGATGAAGTTCCCTGACGGTGAGAGCTATAGCCTTATCTATCCGGAGGTGACCATTGACCAGTCTGCTTTCAATACCGACCCCAAACCGACTAACTATGAGGTGCGCCTCGAGTCTACCATCGGCATGTACGGTACCGGTCTGCTCGACGCTATCTCTCAGGATTCCATGAAGGTACAGTATCAGAGGGAAGCTCAACATGCTGCCCTCAACCCGGGTATGTGGAATGCTGCAACCAACGACTGGGCTGCTTCGGCCTGGTATCCTCTTGCTGACGGCACAAAACGCGTGAAGAAGTTCACCTACGCCATGACACGCGCCACGCTGCTCGATGGTCCTGGCGGCAACGCTATCTGGAACATCACGAACGTGACACGCTCCGACCGCCACTATCTTTATACCACGAAGGCCTGGGCCAAGGCGATGAGTGAGGACGATGGTGTCGTCTCTTACATCCAGCAGCAGGGCAAGAGCCTCACATCACTGCTTCATCCCTACTATGGTGACGGCACGAAAGAGAACATTGCTACACTCGTCAACAAACTGCTCGGACTGAACAGCAAGAGCGACTCGGCTACGTACCGTAAGTATTTCGTCGATGCCGCTCCCTGGAACGGACAGGAGGAGATGACGGACGAGAACTTCTATGAGTTCGGCATCTGGCACCGCGGTCTTGGTGTGCCGAAGGCCCGTAATCTCGACAGTGAGGAGGTACAGCGCGGTAAGAAACTCTTCTATCAGATGGGCTGCACATCCTGTCATCGTCCGTCCTGGACCATCAGGAAGGATGATGTATGGATTGACCCCGCCAGTAAGACTTATATGTCGCAGACTGGGGCGAAGATGGTCACTTACGACAACTCTGTCATCTGGCCTTATACCGATCTTGTGCAGCACAAGCTCCACATGGCGAACAACATCCGTACAGGATGGTGCCGCACAACACCGCTCTGGGGTCGCGGACTGAGCCAGCAGGAGACTGGCAGAAGCGACCGTCTGCACGACTGTCGTGCACGTAATGTCGTCGAGGCCATCATGTGGCATGCTTACAGCAAAGAGAGCGATGCTTACTGGGCTGCGAAGAAGTTCTATTATCTGAGTAAGAAGGACCGCGACGCCGTCGTCGCCTTCATCAATGCAATCTGATACATTTTCATAATATTGTTCGGACCCTCTTGTGGAAGCGAACCTTCCGCAGGGGGATCTGTTTCCTTATCTCATCAACTAAAATGTACAAGTCGCTTTTGCCGGTTGTTCTAAGTGTTGTTCTGGTGCTTGCAGCAGCTTGCAGCAGTGAAGATTCCAACGACAATCCCGTAGAAACAATAACTTTAGAGACGGCGGTCACCCATGCCATCGACAGTGTGGTCATCCCTTCCTATCGTGAACTGGTTAAAGAGGAAGAATCTTACTATTCCCGGCTGTCTGATGCTGAGTATGCTTCTTTGACTCAGAGTCAGTTAGAAGCAATCTGTAAGTCGTTCCTCCATGCGCGGAGCAGATATGAATGCACGGAGGCGTTCTTCTTTGGTGCGGATGCCCATTTCTATGTGGACGCCGATATCAACCAGTGGCCTTTGGACGTTATACGCTGCCGGCAGTTGCTCAGCAGTAATGCCCCTTTGGAGGATATGAGTGATTGGGACGCCAGCATCGTAGGATGGCATGGAATAGAATATGTGCTCTTCCGCAATGGGAGCCCAAGGAAAGTTGCTGACATCACTGAGAGGGAATGGAAATACCTTCAGACATTAAGCCGGAACTTGCGGCTACGCTGCCTTCAGTTGCTTTGTGGATGGGACAAAGACGCACCTCAGATCTACCGTGATCTGCTCACGGCAGCCAGGCTCGAATATACGTCTCCTCACGGTAACGACTATCGCACTTACATGCTTGCGGCCTATACGCCTTTGCAGAACTTCAGTGCCATGCTCATTGGTGACCATGGGCTGATGGGGCTCTCCGACGAGATTGCAGACACGAAGTTGGGTCGTCCTTACAACAACAACGATGCCAATTATATAGAATCGCCCTATAGTTATCAGAGCGTTAACGACTTAGTTTATAATGTCAAAAGCATCAGGAACTTGTGGTCGGCCTTAAAGCCTTATGTCAGTACAGTCTCTGCAGACAAAGCGAAAGAGGTGGATACGGCTATTGACAACTTGGAGACTGCTTTGAAACTGATAAAGTCTCCTTTTGCACAGCATATCAGGGACGCGGAAGTTAGTGCTGCCATTGAGAAGAGTGAGGCGCTGTCGAAGATTCTCGACGAGACCAACGAATTAGTTACAAAGATTAAACAATAAGGAGTGCAAGGTGTCTGTTATAAAAACATTATGAATTTGTCAAGAATAAGAAAGCCCTTAGAGATTATATACGTGCTTTTGATTGTCGTCATGGCTGCTGCAACAGTCATCGAGAACGTCAAGGGCACGCTTTTCGTCCGGCAGAGTATCTATGGATCCTGGTGGTTCATGGCGCTGTGGGCGTTGCTTGCGGTGCTTGCCATTGCCTATATCCTGAAGCGCCATGTGCATCGGTGGAACATCCTGTTGCTCCACGCTGCCATGGTCGTGATGCTTCTTGGCGCACTGCTCACCCACCTCACTGCCTATCAGGGTATCGTGCATCTGCGGGGCGACCAGCCGTCGAATGAGGTAGAGCAGATGACATCGATGACGGAGACCACACGCCGCACCTTGCCTTTCTATGTACGTCTCGACCGCTTCGAGAAGCTCAACCATGCCGGCACCGATGCGGCAGCCGACTATGTCACGCGCTTCGTCATCATGGACGGACCGCGCTCTGTCCACGCCCAGGTCTCAATGAACAAGATTTACCACTACCGTGGCATCCGTTTCTATCAGGCCAGTTACGACACTGATAACCAAGGCTCTTACCTGAGCGTGAACAGTGACCCTTGGGGTATACCAGTGACCTATACCGGCTATGCCCTGTTCTTCGTTGCCCTGTTGTGGTTGCTCGTGGATCCCAAGGGCACTTTTCGCAGCCTCTGCCGTGAACTCGCGGCCTCTGACAGTTTCGGAAACGCCTTGGGCATCATTCTGCTCCTCAGCCTCTCCCTGCCGGCAAAGGCGCAGACGACGATTCCCGAGAAGACAGCCGACCGTTTCGGCCATCTGCTCATCAACTACAATGAGCGTATCTGTCCCGTGCAGACCTTCGCTCTCGACTTCACGCAGAAGCTTTATGGCAGGCGCAGCTATGAAGGCCGAAGTGCCGAACAGGTGCTTTTCTCCTGGATATTCTATCCGCAGGAGTGGAATAATGAACCGTTTATCAGGGTGAAGAACAAGGTAATGCGGCGACAGTTCGGTTTGCCGGACCACGCCTCTGTCAACGCCTTCTTCCGCAATGGCAGCTATATCCTTGGACCGGCTCTCGTGGAATACGGTCAGGGCAACAACGATACGTTCCACAAAGCCTGTGCCGACATCGACGGCAAGCTTGCGCTCGTCATGCAGCTTCGTCAGGGCGATCCTCTGTCGCTCTTCCCTTACACCTTTCACGATGGAACGACACAATGGTTCTCGCCGTTCGAGAAATATCCGAAACGGTTGCCGCGTCGGGAGATTCTCTTCTTTAGAAATGTTTTTCCGCTTATCTACGGACAGCTCCTGCAAGGCAACAATGGGACAGTGGACGAGATACTGATGAAGATCGGAGAGTACCAGCAGAAAGAGGGCGGCAAGAGTCTTCCGTCGCGGCTGGCTTACCGCGCAGAGATCATCTACAACGCCTGCCCCCTCGCCACCGTTCTCTTCGTGGTCAACCTCACGCTGGGTATCCTCGGCATCATCCTCGTGTTCTGGAGCCGTTTCTCATTCCTTCCGCTGAAGATATTGTTAGGCCTTTCATTTGCCGCTCTGACGTTCCTCCTCGCGCTGCGGTGGATCATCACGGGCAACATCCCGATGGGCAACGGCTACGAGACAATGCTCTCCGTGGCATGGATGACACAGCTTGCCACGCTCATATATATAATATGTACGCGCAAAGGCAGTGGACTGATGACGGCTTTCGCTTTTCTGCTCTCAGGTTTCTTTCTCTTGGTGAGTCATCTGTCGATGATGGACCCGGCGATGGGACCGCTCGTACCGGTGCTCAACTCTCCGTTGCTGAGCATCCATGTCAGTTTCATGATGATGAGCTATGCACTCCTCGCACTGACGTTCCTCTGTGGTGTCATGGGACTGTTGTCTAAACGGCGTGCCGGACCGCTGCAGCTCCTCAGCCGCATCTTCCTCTATCCGGCCATCGTGACCCTCGGTATCGGTATCTTCCTCGGTGCGGTGTGGGCGAATGTCAGCTGGGGAAACTACTGGAGTTGGGACCCGAAAGAGACGTGGGCGCTCATCACTTTCATGATCTACGCCGTGGCGCTCCACACCCAGAGCCTCCCGTGGCTGAAGCTTCCGCACCACTACCATCTGCTCATGATCTTCGCTTTTCTGAGCATCGTCATGACCTATTTCGGTGTCAACTATTTCCTCTCCGGCATGCATAGCTACGCGTAATTATGGATCAATATCAGATATTTCACAGTCAGAGCGATGGTTCGTTTTCTGACCAGGCCGATGATCTGAGCGTACAGCTTCAGGCGTGGCTAAGTAATCAGGGCATCAGTCGTAACGATTTGCGATACAGTAAAGTATTCCTCAGTGACAGCTTCAACCAATATGAGAATCTGAAGCGGTCGTCGCTCTATCGCGATTTCCTCGCTGGCCACAACTGTACCATCGTGGGCCAGGCTCCCGCCGACGGCACGAAGATAGCGCTGCTCGTCAAGACGGGACAGGACGACGGTTTCCTCTTCCAGAGTCTCCGCCTGACCCCTGATGATATCCAGGACGACAGCAGTTATCTGCAGACGCTGACACTCTTCGAGCATTACATCAATGGTCTGAAAGAGAAGGGGTTGAACATTCGTGACCACCTCATCCGGACGTGGATATACGTGGCTGACATTGACGACAACTACGACGGCGTGGTGCGCGCCCGCAACGATGTCTTCCGGCGTTATGGTCTTACGGCAGAGACCCATTTCGTAGCGAGCACAGGTATTGGGGGCTATTCACAGACACGCCATGCCAAGGTTGCCATCGACTTCCTCACCCTACCGGGTGTCCGTACTGATCAACTGAAATATCTGCACGCCACCTCCCGTCTCAATGCCACGCAGGAATATGGTGTGGCCTTCGAGCGCGGTACATGCCTCATGCTTCCCGACAAAAAGATGTATTATATCTCCGGCACGGCAAGTATTGACAGTAAAGGCAACGTGCTCTATCTCGGACAGGTCGAAAAACAGGTGGAGCGACTGTTGGGGAACATTGGGGCACTGCTTGCCGATGGAGGCGCTACGACGGGTGATGTGCAGTATTTCATCGTCTATCTCCGCGATTTTGCCGACCGTGCTGTGGTGGCAAAGTATATGCAGGTCCGCTTCCCTCACACACCGTTCATCCTCCTTCATGCGAAGGTCTGTCGTCCCGAATGGCTCGTGGAAATGGAGTGTATAGCAGAAAAAAACAATTAATGTCATTGTGTTATATTAAAAAACAGTTACCTTTGTAGCACTTTATCATTAAAATTGATTATTTCGTAACCTTTAATTCTATAAAACAACAATGAAGAAACTGTTTTCTTTTGTGCTGCTCCTTGCAGCTGTATTGACGACAACCGTCCTTGCCTCTTGTGACGGTGACAACAATGACAACGCATCATCTTTCTCTGGAACCTATACCGGTACCGACAGTCTGAAGTTCGGAATGGGCACTGTTTCCTATAAGACCGCTGCCGGGAATGTGCAGTTCGTAGTGACTATGAATAGTGACGGTTCTATCAATATCACGCTCCCCAGAGAGGCTTTCGACTTCTCTGCTGCTGTTCCTATGGTCGGCAAGATTGTCCAGGGCGGTTATACCATCAAGAACATCCCTTACGACAGCACAAGGAAAGCATACTATCTCGATTATTCCAACAAGGCTTCAGCGAATGTCAGCATCTCCGGTATGAATTTGAGCAAGGAGTATACTGTCACCTTCGGTCAGATCACTGTCACTTTCACTGGCAGCACCATGACTGTTGTGAACGTGCATAAGTTCGGCAATATGCCTATGAAGCTCGCTGCCACATTCATTGGAACAAAATAGATATCTTACTGAAAAGAAATAGACATCTTACTTGCGGGGAATGGCGTTTTTCGGCTATTCCCCGTTTTCTTTCGACCTTTATGTCATCGGCTGATGAACGTCATCCGATCGTTTGCCGAACGTCGCACGACTCGCTGCCACGTGCCGTACGATCTGCCGTCACGTGTCGCACGATCTGCCGTCACGTGTTACCGATGACATTTTTTGTTTTTGTTTAGTTGTCTCGGAAATGCAAAAAGTGCAAGTAAAATTTGCCTGTTAAGGAAAGATTCTGTAACTTTGAAGCGTGATTATAAAAATGTAGTCATGAGGTTTAAACTAACTTTGGATATTGACTATATGGAAAATTATTAAATGTCTACGAAATGAGA
>CALJCU010000037.1 GCA_938023885.1 uncultured Prevotella sp.
AACTGGATTGAATGCTGAGGCTACAAGTTCTCTCCGTCGTAAGTGCTTCAAGAGCGGGATTAAGATGGTCGTTGTGAAGAACAAGCTTCTTCATAAGACTCTTGAGAGTGCAGATATTGATTACTCCGAGCTTTACGGAACACTGAAGGGCAGCACGGCTGTTCTTTTTGCCGACACAGCGAATGTTCCTGCTAAGCTGCTGAAGGATAAAACAATCAAGGAGGCAGGCGTTCCTTCACTGAAGGCCGCTTATGCCGAGGAAGGCTTCTATGTGGGTGCCGACAAGCTTGATGAGCTTGCTGCCATCAAGAGCAAGAGCGAGGTTATCGCTGAGATCGTTGCTCTGTTGCAGTCACCTGCGAAGAATGTCGTTTCTGCTCTGCAGTCCGGCGCTAACACCATCCATGGTGTGCTTGAGACTTTAGGCGAGCGCCCTGAATAAGATTCAAGACTCATATATATATTGTCTTCGAAACTATAAAGTCGAATCAACAAACAACAAGAATAATTAAAAAAAAGAATAAAATGGCAGACGTAAAAGCTATTGCAGAAGAGTTGGTAAACCTTACTGTTAAGGAAGTTAATGAGTTGGCTCAGGTCCTCAAGGACGAGTATGGAATCGAGCCCGCAGCTGCAGCTGTTGCTGTAGCAGCTGGTCCCGCAGCTGGCGGTGAGGCCGCAGCTGAGGAGAAGTCAAGTTTCGACGTTATCCTGACTGATGTTGGTGCTACAAAGCTCCAGGTCGTCAAAGCTGTGAAAGAGGCTTGCGGCCTCGGTCTGAAGGATGCAAAGACTCTCGTTGAGAGCGTTCCTGCTACCATCAAGGAAGGTCTGGCTAAGGACGAGGCTGAGAACCTGAAGAAGGCCATCGAGGCTGCCGGTGCTAAGGTTGAGCTTAAATAATTTGAGATTACTTCCTGCGGTCTCTGCTCCTTTAAGATACGGAGGCCGACAATTTAGTATAAATTATAAAAGGTTAGGATTCACCCAGTAGGTGAGTTCTAACTTTTTTGTATCTTACCATTTATGTCACAAGTCGTTAACAACAGAATCAATTTCGCAAGCGTACCCAATCCGTACCCGTTTCCGGATTTCTTGGACGTTCAGCTGAAGTCGTTCCGCGATTTTCTTCAGCTTGACACGCCTCCCGAGGAGCGTAGGAATGATGGTCTGTACAAGGTGTTCTCTGAGAACTTCCCTATTACAGATACACGTAATAACTTTGTGCTCGAGTTTCTCGACTATTACATTGACCCGCCCCGTTACTCCATCGATGAATGCCTTGAGAGAGGTCTGACCTACAGTGTCCCCTTGAAGGCTAAGATGAAGCTCTATTGCACTGATCCGGACCATGAGGACTTTGGTACGTTCATTCAGGATGTGTTCCTCGGAACTATTCCTTACATGACGGACAACGGTACCTTTGTCATCAATGGTGCTGAGCGTGTCGTTGTCGCTCAGTTGCACCGTTCACCTGGCGTGTTTTTTGGTCAGGGTGTACATGCCAATGGCACTACGCTTTACAGTGCCCGTATCATTCCTTTCAAAGGTTCATGGATTGAGTTCGCTACTGACATCAACCATGTCATGTTCGCTTATATCGACCGTAAGAAGAAGTTGCCTGTAACGACACTGCTTCGTGCTATCGGTTATGAGAGTGACAAGGACATTCTTCAGATCTTCAACCTCGCTGAGGAGATGGAGGTTTCTCCAAAGCATCGCCGTGACCTTATCGGTAAGAAGCTCGCGGCTCGTGTGCTGAAGAGCTGGAATGAGGATTTCGTGGATGAGGATACGGGTGAGGTCGTTACTGTCCCCCGTAACGAGGTCGTTCTTGAGCGTGAGACAGAGATCACTGAGGATAATATCGATGCTATCTTCGATTCTGGTGTTCAGTCAGTGCTTGTCCATAAGGATGAGGAGGCTGCCAGCCGTTACGAGATCATCTTCAATACCCTCGCCAAGGATCCTTCCAACAATGAGATCGATGCTGTGCGTTACATCTATCGTCAGCTGCGTAATGCCGACCCTGCTGATGACGCCAGTGCACGTGAGGTGTTCCAGAACCTGTTCTTCTCCGACAAGCGTTACGACCTCGGCGATGTAGGCCGCTATCGTATCAACAAGAAGCTCGGCCTCGACATCGATCCTGATGTGCGTGTCCTCACGAAGGAAGATATTATTGAGATCATCAAATATCTCATCAAGCTGATCAACAGCAACGCTTCGGTGGATGATATCGACCACCTGAGCAACCGTCGCGTACGTACGGTAGGCGAGCAGCTTGCCAACCAGTTCTCCATCGGTCTGGCCCGTATGAGCCGTACTATCCGTGAGCGTATGAACGTGCGTGACAATGAGGTCTTCACACCGACAGACCTTATCAATGCAAAGACTATTTCGAGTGTCATCAATTCGTTCTTCGGTACGAACCCGTTGAGCCAGTTCATGGATCAGACAAACCCGCTGGCTGAGGTCACACATAAGCGCCGTCTCTCTGCGCTGGGTCCCGGGGGTCTGTCCCGTGAGCGTGCCGGATTCGAGGTGCGTGACGTACACTATACCCACTACGGCCGTCTCTGTCCTATTGAGTCTCCTGAAGGTCCCAACATCGGACTTATCTCTTCTCTCTGTACTTATGCCACCATCAATGAGCTTGGCTTCATTGCCACTCCGTACCGCAAGGTGGAGAACGGCAAGGTCGACCTCGACAACAACAAGGTTGTCTATCTCACAGCTGAGGAAGAGGACGGCATGCTCATCGCACAGGGTAACGCACCGCTCAATTCTGATGGCACCTTCAAGCGTGACGTTGTCCACTGCCGTCTGGCAGCCGACTTCCCTGTTGTCACTCCTGAGGACGTGAGCCTGATGGATGTGTCGCCGCAGCAGATCGCATCTGTTTCTGCAAGTCTTATCCCGTTCCTGGAGCATGATGACGGTCACCGTGCATTGATGGGATGTAACATGATGCGTCAGGCTGTGCCTCTGCTTCACAACGATGCTCCTATCGTGGGTACAGGTCTTGAGAAGCAGGTCTGTGAGGATTCCCGCACGATGATCACTGCTGAGGGCGACGGTGTCATCGACTATGTCGATGCTACGACGATCCGTATTCTCTATGACCGGACTGAGGACGATGAGTTCGTGAGCTTTGAGCCCGCGCTCAAGGAATACCGCATTCCTAAATTCCGTCGTACGAACCAGAATATGACCATTGACCTTCGTCCAATCTGTAACAAGGGTCAGCGCGTGAAAAAAGGCGATATCCTGACTGAGGGCTACGCTACGGAGAACGGAGAGCTCGCTCTGGGCCGTAATCTCCTCGTGGCTTATATGCCGTGGAAAGGTTACAACTATGAGGATGCTGTCGTTATCTCTGAGCGCATGGTTCGCGAGGATATACTTACCTCTGTCCATGTGGATGAGTATTCACTCGACGTGCGTGAGACAAAGCGCGGTATGGAGGTCTTCACCAATGATATCCCCAATGTCAGTGAGGAAGCTACGAAGGACCTTGATGACAACGGTATCATCCGTGTCGGTGCCCGCGTGGAGCCCGGTGACATCATGATCGGTAAGATCTCGCCTAAGGGTGAGAGCGATCCTTCTCCTGAGGAGAAACTGCTCCGTGCTATCTTCGGAGACAAGGCCGGTGATGTGAAGGATTCTTCACTGAAAGCCAATCCTTCACTGAGTGGTGTCGTCATCGACAAGAAGCTCTTCTCCCGTGCCATCAAGACGCGTGAGTCGAAGAAGCGCGATAGGGTCATCCTTCAGAAGGTCGATGAGGAGTATGAGGCAAAGCAGGACGAGCTCAAGAACATGCTCGTCGACAAGCTCATACAGCTCACCAAAGACAAGGTCTCTCAGAGTGTGAAGGATTACACAGGTGCTGAGATCATCCCCAGGGGCAGCAAGTTCACGGTCGCCGCACTGAAGAACCTCGAGTACGATGGCGTGCAGAGCAATGGCTGGACTGATGACGGTCATACCAATGGTCTGATCCGTCGGCTCATTGTTAACTATATGCGTAAGTCGAAGCAGATGGACGCTGAGCTCAGCCGCCGCAAATTTGCTATCACGATTGGTGACGACCTGCCTTCAGGCGTGCTGAAGATGGCTAAGGTCTACATCGCTAAGAAGCGTAAGATCCAAGTCGGTGATAAGCTTGCCGGACGTCACGGTAACAAGGGCATCGTCTCCAGGATAGTACGTGCTGAGGACATGCCGTTCCTCGCTGACGGTCGTTCTGTAGACCTCGTGCTGAACCCGATGGGTGTGCCTTCCCGTATGAACCTCGGTCAGATCTTCGAGGCTATCCTTGGTGCTGCCGGTAAGAAGCTCGGTGTGCGTTTCGCCACCCCTATCTTCGATGGTGCTAAGCTTGACGACCTGAAAGAGTGGACCGACAAGGCTGGTCTGCCTAATCTCTGCTCTACCACCGTGTATGACGGTGAGACCGGTGAGCCTTTCGACCAGAAGGCCACCGTGGGTATCACCTACTTCCTCAAACTCGGACACATGGTTGAGGATAAGATGCACGCCCGCTCTATCGGTCCGTACAGCTTGATTACCCAGCAGCCGCTCGGCGGTAAGGCACAGT
>CALJCU010000038.1 GCA_938023885.1 uncultured Prevotella sp.
GTACTTATAGGATTTCTCATGCGAAGGATCATCCGTTGCCATGCGACCGAGCGTTGTACGGCCCCAGGAACTGTCGTAACTGGAGTCGAAAGGATAGGTCACACCATCCGTGCTGAAGCTCTGCGTGTAATAGGTCCACACGTTATCACCAGGCAGATAGTCGGTGTTGACCATTCCGGCCGAAGCACGCCATTTGAAGAAGTCGATCCATGAGACATTCTTCATCCACGGCTCCTGAGTCATGTCCCAGGCTGCGCTCAGCGTAGGAGCAATGGCCCATTTCGTACCGGGAGCAAGACGGCTCGAGCCCGTCAACACCCAGGACATCTCTACGACATAACGGTTGTTGTAAGCGTAATGGGTCAGCCATGAAGCGGTCTGACGATAGACGGATGTGTTGACACCTGTCGTGTTCTGCCACTCATACTCCCAACGGAGCATGGAGTAGAGGTAGTGCTTCTCGGCGAAGGTACGGTCATAGTTGAAGCCACTGTCAAAATGGAACAGACGCGTGTAAGCGTTGGTGTTGGCAGCCGTGCTCTGGGTGCCTTTCTCACCACCAATGGTGTAAGTACCGGCTGTGGGCACACCGTTGTTCCATATAGCAGGACCGTAGAAGCCATACTGGAAGGTCTTGCTGTGGTTCTCATAGATGGTGGAGTAAGTATCGTAACCGACACGCAACGTTGCACTCAGACCTTTGACGAACATGCCTAAATCCTGATTTAAGGACATATCGCCATAGAGAGAACGCTCATGGATCTTATAGTAAGCTGCTTCTCCCGTGTTAGCCACGGGGTTGTTCGTACCTGCCCACGTAGCACTGCCGCCCCACATACCGTCTTTCTGAAACTTCACAGGGAAGGCGAGCGACGGAACGGTGTACATGAGGTTCCACAAGTTGACGGCGTTACCCGGCTGTGACATCTCGCTCAGCATACCAAGTGTGTTGACCTTCAGGAGGGTCGTCGGCGTGAGATCGATATCGAGGTTGATACGCATATTGGCACGACAATATTTATCCTGTGTACTGTTGTCGTTATCGTCTTTGGCATTTTCGATGAATCCGTTGTCATAGAGCATGTTGAGCATCGTATAATAACGGAACTTCGAGCCACCGCCACTGAACTCGGCAGCGACCTTGTCCGTCATGCCATGATGACGGAACGTCTCATCGACCCAGTCGACATTCGGATAGAGGTCGGGAGATCGGAAG
>CALJCU010000039.1 GCA_938023885.1 uncultured Prevotella sp.
AATGCTTATCACAAGAATGCTCCGGGCCACAAGCTCGCTGAGGTGTTCGCTACTACTGAGCTCCAGGGCAAGGTCTCTCCGACAAGCACTGACAGCGAGGTAGAGAAAGTGCTGCGCTCTGAGGTGTCATCAGCTATCGACAACTCCTTCAATGTTGTGCGCACACGTATCGATCAGTTCGGTGTCGTGCAGCCTAATATCCAAAAGGTGCAGGGTGCTGAGGGCCGTATCTCCGTGGAGATGCCGGGTATCCGTGAGCCTGAGCGTATGCGTAAGCTCCTCCAGGGTTCAGCTAACCTCGAGTTCTGGGAGACTTACAACGCCGACGAGGTGCTTCCTTATCTGCAGCAGCTCGACCAGCGTATGGCCAACGGCGATGCTGAGGAGACAACCGATTCCACAAAGGCTGGTAAGGACGTAGCTGCTGCCAAGGCTACGGCCGAGAAAGAGGTGAAGAAAGCCAAGCAGGCTGAGCCTAAGTTCCAGCTCAAGAAAGGCAACGCTAAGAAGAATATCAAGATGACTCCTGACAACCAGATACAGGAGGCTAAGAAGCTGCACCCGCTGCTCGCTATGCTTCAGACTACAGGCCAGGGCCTGAGCGTCTGCGGTTATGCCAGCGTGCGCGATACAGCTGCTATCAACAAGATCATCTACAGCAAGCTCGCCAAGCAGATTCTGCCGAGCGATCTTAGGCTCCTCTGGAGTGCTAAGCCGGCAGACGGTATCCAGGCTAAGAACATCTTTGAGCTCCATGCCCTGAAGGTCACAACGACCAACGGCCGTGCTCCGCTGGAGGGTGATGTGATCACCGATGCCAAGGATGAGTTCAACCAGCTGACCGGTCAGCCTGAGGTCTCCATGACGATGAATGCCGACGGTGCGCGTCGTTGGGCTGAGCTGACTAAGGCTAACGTGGGCAAGGCTATCGCCATCGTCCTTGATGGTGTTGTCTATTCCGCTCCGCGTGTGAACGGTGAGATCAGTGGTGGACAGAGTTCTATCAGCGGTAACTTCACTGTGCAGGATACGAAGGACCTGGCCAATACTTTGAAGTCGGGCCGCATGCCGGCTCCCGCACACATCGTGCAGGAAGAAGTCGTTGGTCCTACCCTTGGTGCACAGTCAATCCAGCAGGGTATCATCTCGTTCATTGTGGCATTCGTGTTGCTGATCATCTTCATGCTTGCCATCTATAACATCATTCCAGGCTCCATCGCTATCGGCGCCCTGCTCATCAATGTGTTCTTCACGCTCGGTATCCTGACATCGTTCCAGGCAGCCCTAACGATGAGCGGCATCGCCGGTATGGTACTTTCTCTGGGTACTGCCGTTGATGCTAACGTGCTTGTCTATGAGCGCATCAAGGAGGAGCTGCGTAAGGGTAAGGATATGAAGAAAGCTGTGGCTGAGGGTTACAGTAATGCCTTCTCCGCTATCTTCGACTCCAACCTCACCTCATTGATTACCGGCATCATCCTTTTAGTCGTCGGTACCGGTCCTATCCGCGGCTTCGCTACGACTTGGATCATCGGTATTGTATGCAACTTCTTCACCGCTGTCTATCTGACACGTTTGCTCTACGAGTACAAGCTGAACCACGGTCACTGGATGCACCTGAAGTTCTGGACAGGCCTGTCGAAAAACCTCATGCAGAACACTCACTTCCACTTCATGTCGATGTACAAGGTCAGCTTCGTTTGCTACGGCGTGGCTATCCTCATCGCCATTGGCAGCTTCGCAACGCGTGGACTGAGTGAGAGTATCGATTTTACGGGTGGCCGAAACTATGTCGTGACACTCAACAAGTCGGTTCCTGTGGAGTCTGTTCGTCCTGTGCTGCAGAATGCTTTCGTCAACACGCAGGGTAACGACAAGGGTAAGCTCGCTACAACGACAATTATCGCCCTTGGTACCGACGGCAAGATGATCCGTGTGAGCACCAACTGGGATATCAACAGTAATGATCCTACTGAGGACGACAAGGCTGAGACGATCCTCTATACCGCTTTGCACAAGGCAGGCTTTGTGAGCCAGGCCAGTGTAGAAGCCTTCAAGAACCCGGATATCCGTCAGGGTGGTTCCATCATCAGTTCTTCTAAGGTCGGTCCGTCTGTGGCTAAGGATATCACGCGAAATGCGGTCTACAGTGTCGGTCTGGCACTCCTCTGCATTTTCCTTTATATCCTGCTCCGTTTCCGCAACGTTGGTTTCTCTGTCGGTTCTATCGTGGCTCTTGCCATCGATACGACGATGGTCATCGGCCTCTTCTCATTGTGCTATGGCTGGATAGGCTTCTCACTGGAGATAGACCAGACGTTCATCGGTGCTATCCTGACGGTGATCGGTTACGACATCAACGACTCCGTGGTTGTGTTCGACCGTATCCGCGAGAACCTCCGTCTCCATCCGAAAGAAGACAAACAAAAGCTATTCAATATCTCTATCAATGAGACTCTTGCACGTACCATCAACACGTCGCTGTCTACGTTGATCGTATTGCTTGCCATCTTCATCCTCGGTGGCGATTCTATCCGTTCGTTCTCCTTCGCCATGATCGTCGGTGTGTTCGTGGGTACCCTGAGCTCTATCTTCCTTGCCTCACCTATCGCTTACATCGTGCTGGGCAAGAAGATCGAGAAACGCAATGACGACAGTGCAGCTGAGGTTGCTGCTGATCCCGTGAAGGCATAAGACAATATTATAATATAGTTGATAATCCCCGCAGCTCCATGTGAGTTACGGGGATTTATTTTAAGTTCTTTCTGATGCAAGGAATGGGTATGCATTGCCTTGATAGGATGTAGACATTGCGGGCGGGTTCCTCTACTCTATTTTTTTCGGAAAATCCTAAGCGCGAAATGTTCAGAATGATATACTTCCGCATTCAAATATAATAGTGATTAGAACATGAAAATTACAAAGACTTGATACCTATTTTTATAACGACAGCAGGTACAACGTAAGGTTGTGAGGGCTGATGTCA
>CALJCU010000040.1 GCA_938023885.1 uncultured Prevotella sp.
ATCATCCGGGCAAGAATATGAATAATTCTTTCAACGTAGGAGTTGGTGGCCGTTATTATATCACGCAGAACGGTATTTTTTTGGGTGCCAATGCCAAGTATGTACATGCCGACAGCAGCTACAACGATTTCATGCCGGGTCTGGAAGTGGGCTATGCCTTCTTTCTCAGTCATACCATCACTATTGAGCCGAGTATCTATTATCAGCAGAGTTTCAAGAGACATTCCGATTATTCGACCATCGGTCTGTGCATCGGTTTTGGCATCTATTTGGATAAGGACTGATGGAGCAGTACTCTTCTGTGCTGCTGAGTCGTGCTACGGATGAACTTGGGAAACTGCCAGGAGTAGGGCCCAAGACAGCCCTGCGCCTGGCGCTTCATTTGCTTAGGCAACCTGTTGCATCGGTGGATGCTTTTGCTGAGGCTATCGTCAGGATGCGGCATGATATCAAGCATTGTAAGATATGCCATAACGTCAGTGATACCGATGTCTGTCCTATTTGTGCAGACAACCGGCGCGACCGTTCTATGATCTGTGTCGTTGAGAATGTGCAGGATGTTATGGCTGTTGAGAATACGCAGGCTTACCATGGGTTGTACCATGTCTTAGGAGGCATCATCTCACCGATGGATGGTATTGGTCCGGATGACATTGAGATAGACTCTCTCGTTCAGCGTGTTGCTGTGGGAGGAATCAGTGAAGTTATTCTTGCCCTCAGTTCAACTATGGAGGGAGATACCACAAATTTTTATATCTCCCGTCAGCTTCAGCCTTATCATGTTAAGCAGACCGTCATCGCGCGCGGAATCAGTGTGGGCAATGAACTCGAGTATACCGATGAGGTGACACTGGGCCGTTCCATTGTAAACCGCACGCCAATAAAAGAATAGCGTCAATGAAAAACAATCCGCATAAATTATTGTTATTTGAATTCTGGCTTCCTGTTCTCATCTGTCTCTGC
The DNA here is from genome assembly GCA_938023885.1 of uncultured Prevotella sp. Lineage (GTDB taxonomy): Bacteria > Bacteroidota > Bacteroidia > Bacteroidales > Bacteroidaceae > Prevotella. Next base: position 964 of record CALJCU010000040.1, read on the forward strand.
ATCATTATATTGTACGAGAACGATATCCTGCTCTCCGGTGGTTGGCACGGTAATAAGATGAGCGAGTATTACGTGGCGATAGCTATGGAACTTGTTACCATTTGTCTCATCCCTATATCATTACGGCTCTTCAAGTTCCGTGGTGTCAAGCGGGCTCTTCAATCTTCAGCCGAGACGGCGTTGGGGCATTGGGGCAGCGTGCGCCTGTCGATGCTTACCCTTCCGATGCTCGTGAACTGTTGGTTCTATTATCAGTTCATGAACGTTGCCTTTGGCTACATGGGTATCATCGGTCTTCTCAGTCTCTGCTTTGTCTATCCGTCGAAGGTAAGATGTGCACAGGATGTTTTGTCTGATGTTTCGTCTGAAGATGATACAAATAAATGAAGCTTTCG
>CALJCU010000041.1 GCA_938023885.1 uncultured Prevotella sp.
AATGCAGCGTAGACGGTACATGGCAACAAGGCACTGCCGCTTACGACAAACGCGGCGTGGCAGCTTTCGTTCCCGTTTGGAAATCAGAGAACTGTATCCAGTGTAACAAATGTGCCTTCGTTTGTCCTCACGCAACTATCCGTCCGTTCGTCCTCAATGAGGAAGAGCTCAAAGGTTTCAAGGGCAAAACGATCGACATCAAGGCTCCTGCAGCTCTAAAGGGCATGCACTTCGTTCAGCAGGTGAACGTGCTCGACTGTCTCGGTTGCGGCAACTGTGCCGATGTTTGTCCAGGTATGCGCGGTAATAAGGCACTCGAAATGGTTCCGTTCGACAGTCAGCTCGACCAGGCCGACAACTGGGACTACTGCGAGAAGAACGTAACGTCTAAGCAAAACCTCGTAGACATCAAACAAAGCCCGAAGAACAGCCAGTTTGCTACTCCGCTCTTCGAGTTCTCCGGTGCTTGTGCAGGCTGCGGTGAGACTCCATATGTGAAACTTATCTCTCAGCTTTTCGGTGACCGTGAGATGATCGCCAACGCTACCGGTTGCTCGTCTATCTACTCTGCTTCTGTTCCTTCTATGCCTTACTGCAAGAACGAGAAGGGGCAGGGGCCTGCCTTCAACAGTTTTAATCGCACCTTTATGGAATTGAAATACCCCAATGGCGAAGCGGAGATCATCAAAGTGACGGTTTTAATCGCACCTTTATGGAATTGAAATCGTGGAAGGCCGGCAAGTCGGTAAAGGTCAAGTGCATGGAGCGTGAGGCCACGATCCCTTATCTGAGCGGCTCGTTCGTGCTCACCCAGGTGGAGGAGGAAGCCCCCGCCAATGACGACACGACCTTCAAGGGCACGCTCAAGAACGACGGTGAGCCGGACTCTATCGACGAGACCCAGATCACCGAGACCGCAGTGTAACGGCTTTCTTCAAGCACATAATAAATCATCGATCCAGGGGCGGAGCGGCTATCGACCGTCCCGCCCTTTTTCATTGCGCATCAGCATTGCTGATGCCTACGAGACACAATAACCGATAGCAACAATAAACAATACGCAACATGAGAACGATAAAGATCACTATTGAGAACAAGGAATATCCCATGCGGGCAACCATGGGAGCGATGGATATCTTCAGGAAGGAGACAGGTAAGGACCCGTCCGAGATGCGGCAGGACAGCCCTGTTGATATTGCCGTCTTCATCTACGGCTGCGTGAAGAGCGCATGCCGTAAGGACAAGGTGACTTTCCCTTACTCCCTTGAGGAATTCGAGGATAGTGTTGACATCGACACAATCATCGGATGGAGTGATGAGCTTAGCAAGCTCACCCCACAGTCGGATGATCCAAAAAAAAAGGGCAAGTAGCGACCTATGGCGAGCTCTTCGGTTACGGTGTCGGAGTTGTCGGATTGTCCGTTGACGACTTCCTTGACATGGATACCGACGACTTCGATGCCGTGTGCAAGAGTTTCGGAAACCACGAGGAACAGCTCGAGCGTGAAAGGTGGGAACGTATGAGACTGTTGGGACTCATGACCGTTCAGCCATGGTCGAAGAAGAAGCTGACCGCCGAGAAACTCCTTCCTCTTCCGTGGGACAAGCAGGACGGCACCCTGAAGGATGCCGCACAGAGCTGCGAAAAACGGCTCAGCAAGGAAGAGCACATGAAGCGGGCTGTGGAGATGCTGAAACTGTTAGGTGATAAATACTGATATGAGCACGACGATATACGACGACCCGTCGAAATACAAGGGTAAGGAATGGGACGAGCTGCTTCAGGTCTTCAACAAACGAGACTTGAAAGCATCTCTGAAGGGCGCGTACCGTATGGCAGGCAAGGAGATTCTTCAGATAGCCCGCCAGAAGCTTATGTCGAGCGGCATAGCCCATGCCTCGAAACTCAAGAAGGACATAAGACTGAGGGTCTATCCCCGTGGGAGCGGCTTTATGATCACGGTCAAGCCCCACGGCAGAACGCAAGGCTATCATACCAACAGGTTCGGCTTGCAGAAGCCGGTGGTGATGTGGGCAGAGGAAGGAACGAAAGTGAGATACGTCCGTAAGGGTGGCGGTCAGAAGGTGCAGACCTCCGACGGCAAATGGGTCACCTTAGGCAGAAGAAGAGGGCAGATGCCCGCTTACCATTTCTTAGACGGCATAGAGGATAAGGGCGGTCCTATTATAGAGCGTGATTTGACTCCGGCTATAGAGAGCCAGGTTATGAAGAGAGCTTCCCGGTACGGATACTGAATATCAGTCGACGAACCAAGGGAATGAAGAAGAACAGTCGATGTTAGTGCAAGCAAGCAGAGCCAGCGGAGGCACGATGAAGAAGATAGCAATGAAAGCATCCGCCGCCAGTTTAATGTTTCCGCAGTTAAAAGCCGTGATGTACACGATAACATCAACTACGAGAAGTAATCCAAGAACAACTGTAGTCTTTTCCGACAGCTTTCTGTTCTTTCTTTTTCTTTCTTCAGACTTTTTGCTCATACTGAGATTTTGTTATTTTCACAGGCAAAGATATGTATAATCGCCAATACTGTTGTAATAAAATAAGAAAAAGATGGCAAAGGACATAAAATTTAACATAAAGTTAAACATCGACGGTAAGAATGTTGTTGTCCAGGCCTCGGAGAGTGTGAGAGAGCTTCAGCGCCATCTCGCCGCCGCCAAGACTGGCAGCGAGCGTTTGGGCGCAGCCCTTATCCGTTTCAACCAAGCGTCGCGTGTCTTTTCAAATATCAGTGACTCCTTAGGCTCTCTTAACGGCGTTATGTCCGGTTATATCTCCAAGGCAAATGCCGCCACGGAGGCTCAGACGAAGCTGACTACCATCATGCGCCAGCGTATGGGGGCCACGGAGGCTGATACGGCTGCTATAAACGGGGCGGTGGCAGCACAGACCAAGTTAGGTATCGTAGGGGGTACAGTGCAGCGCAGCGGTCTTCAGCAACTGGCCACCTTCGCTTCTCATCGTGCGACCTTGGAGACGTTGCTTCCGGCGATGAACAACCTCCTTGCCCAGCAGAAAGGGTTGAACGCCACGAGCGAGGACGCGGTAGGCGTGGCCAACCTCATGGGTAAGGCGTTGATGGGTAATGTCGGTGCGCTCACTCGTGTAGGTATAACTCTTACTGATCACCAAAAAGAGCTCATCAAGACAGGTGATGAGTACACAAGAGCCACGACGCTTGCTCAGGCCATCACCGACAATGTGGGCAACATGAATTCGGAGCTTGCCAAGACAGACGCGGGTAAGGCGAAGAAGGCCCAGATGGCCTTTGCGAGCCTTGAGGTGACAATCGGCAAAGCGATAGCTCCATTTCAGGGTCTTATGAATGAGTTTACGCAGATAGGCTTTGCCATTGGCGGCGCAGGTCAATTGGTCACAGCTATGGGAGGTCTGTCCCGTGCTATCGGCATAACGACACTTGTCACGTCTATGTGGCATGCGAGGACAGTTATGAGTACGGCTGTCACTAACCTTTTCGCAGCAGCACTGAATGGTGCATCCGTAGGCGCAACGACGCTGAAATTTGCCCTTAGAGGCTTAATGTCTGCGACTGTCATAGGTGCGGCAGTAACGTTGTTAAGTATCGGCTTAGAGAAACTCATCAACCGTTTCTTCGGAGCCAGTGAGGCTTCCGATAAGCTAAAGCAGTCTGTTCAGAGCACCGGTGATTCCTTCCGGCAGCAGGTCAGTCAGTCTCTGGCGCCTACGTTAGCGAAGTACCAGGAGCTACAGACGAAATGGAAGTCTCTGAAGAGTGTACATGAGAAAAACCAGTTTATCAAGACCAACAAGGATGCCTTCCGGCAGTTAGGGGTCAGCATCGACGGCGTAGGCCAGGCAGAAAATTTCTTTGTGAAGAACACCAAGAGTGTTGAGGATGCCATGTATGCCCGTGCCGAAGCTGCCGCAGCAGCGGCACTGGCAGCACAAAAGATGCAGCAGGCACTCGAACTTCAGGACAAGATCGCGAAAGACAAGGAACGCGACAAGAGCAACTATAAGAGAACCCACCATACCGGCCGTACCGGTGAAGACCTTGCCACGGATGCCCTCATAGACAACGGCGGTATCAAGGTAACGAGCGGACTTACACGGTCACATGAGAAGCAGCTTGCATCTGTCAACAAGGATATCAATGCGCTTAACAAGCGAGGAGCAGCCGCCACCATCCGCGCCGACAAAGGTTTGGGGCCTTATGCCTCTCACGGCACGTCGTCAGGTGGTGGTAAATCGACAGGTGGCGGCGGTCATACAACGAACGCCGGAGGCGATACAGACAAGAAGGCGCTCATGGGTTCCCTCGACTGGTACGACCAGCAGATGGATAAGCTTCGCAAGCAGATATACGCCACAAACGACGTAGCCACGGCACAAGGCTTGCAAGCGCAATATGTTGACCTTGAGCAGAAGTTGAAGAGCCTCAAAGTAAGCATCGGCCTTGAACAGCCTGAGCAGAAAGAAGTAAAGACCTACTTAGAGCAGCTTCAGGACAAACTTAAAGAGGCTCAGAAGCAGATGGACAACGCAGCGACCATCGAGGCACGTGTGGCAGCATCCGCCAATATCGACGATATACAGCATCAGATAGACGTAGCCACCAGGGGCGAAGTCACCATTGCAGCCGACGTGGAGCCGTCCTACATGGTTAAGGGCTCGGAGGCGGACAAGCGTCAGAGCTATCAGAACGCCCAAAGCAAAGCTTCCAATGTGCAGAGCATGTACGATGCGGGTATCATCAGCAAGGAAGAGGCGGAGAAGCGTATCAAGGCTATCAATGATGACCTCAGGAAGTTAGGCTCGAATATCAAGCCGGTCAAGTTGCAGATAGATACCGACGATATTGACAAGACTCGTGAGGCGCTTCAGAACTTAGGATCATCATGGGGAGGGATTAATCAAGTGGCTACCGGCATCCTCGATATGGTGGACATGTTCAAGAAAGCGCACAAAGCAAGTCAGCAGGCGGAAAACGACTCTGACGGAGCTGGTAAGAGCTTCAATGCTCTTGGTAGCTATGCTGCGGCGGGGGCAACCGGATTAGCCGCTGTCGGTGGAGGGCTTCAGCAGATTGGAGGTGACGGCGCAGCAGCCAAGGCGGGCGCAGTAATGGCTGCTATCGGTCAGATCATCCTCGGTTTTGCCACCTATACGGCCGAGAGTGCCAAGTTAGGCCCGTGGGGATGGATAGCAGCTATTGCAAGCGGTACTGCTATCCTCGCGTCCACCATCGCCACCGTAAAAGGCTATGCGGCTGGCGGTGTACTGACCGGCCCTACATCCGATGGTGACAAGATTCTCTTCCGTGGCAATGCCGGTGAGATGATCTTCAATACCGCACAGCAGCGCAGGCTCTATGCCATCGCCAACGGCAACTATCTTCCGAAGCTGCCCCAGATGCAGACGGTGAAGCCGAAGGTGGATAATATGGGTGATTTTACACAGACAGTAACTATCAGTGTACAGGGGAAACTCAAGGGCAGTGACATGGAACTGATGGGTAAGAACACCCGCTCGTTGGCATCGAAGATAGGGAAACGATGGTAATATAGGGCACGCGCATTGCGCGTGCTTACTCAACACCAAAAATGACAGACGATGAAGATAGAAGGAAGCTATGTAAATATAAAAGGGGACGTGGTGAAGGTGAGCATTGAGAACAGCACTTCCACCGCGCCCGGTATTGCCATTGAGCCGGGCGGCACACTTGAATTTGCCTCTGAAGATACGGTAACGATAGACTCGGGCGTGAATGACTCGCTGGATGTATGTCAGCAGCACTCATGTACCATCAATCTCCATGCTGCCGAATACGTGGCAGAGCTCTTTACGAAGGAGTATAAGGACGGCAGGGTCGAGGTGAGCGTGAACGACAAGTGTGTCTTCAGCGGGTGGCTTGAACCAAGAACCTTAAGTCAGCCGTTCAACGAGGTGTATGATGATCTTTCCCTGCAATGTGTAGACAGCCTTTCCGCCACTCAGTACAGCAACTATAAGGACGCGAATGACAAACCGGCCTATTCTTCGGCAGCGGGGAAGACTGATATGCGCACGTTCATGGACTTGCTCAAGGAGGCACTTAACAAAGGCACTGACAACGGCTCGTATGATGTATGGTGGGATTCTTCAAGGGCCTCATCATCCGCCGATACAGGGAACGTCTTTGAAGAGTTGCGCGTGAGCGATATGGCCTTTCTTGGGGACAGCGCAGACGATACCGTGACCTACTTGGATGTAATAGAATCCGTGCTCAAGTTCTTGGATCTCCATATCGTTCAGTATGGCCACGACTTCTATATCTTCTCATGGGACACGATACGTAAGGGGACAACGTCTTGGAGCATCCTCGTAGGTGGGAGTGCCTACGCCTCTCTCCCGTCATGCACAGGTACGGCAACGGCTTTGTCTGCTGACAGTGTCGAGGATATGGACACACAACTGGATATTCAGGAGATATACAATCAGCTCTGCCTTACGGTCAGTCCGAAAGGCAGCGACACTGCCTTGAGATCTCCGCTCGACAGCAGCGGGAGGATACCTGTAATGGGCGCACGCCAATATTACGTCACCGAATATGCAGCAGACGGCGACAGGGTAGAGCCGGCACGCGCCTTCTTCGACCTCATCAAGGGACACTCCGACAACGGCTACAACTCGCAGGTATGGAAAGACTATCTTATCAGGATCATGCGCAACGTCTATTGGAAGATAGGCAATGGCACCGGGCTGACTACCGATGGACTCTCCAGTGTTACCGATTGGGCAAAGGAGGCCATGAAAGCGAACGATGCAGCTGGCTCTACTATCACCTATCCCGAAGATGTAGCGGATAAGTTACGTAGTGGCCTCGGAGCACTCCTGCTGCAAGTTGGCAATGTAGATCACAGGCCAGGTACAGGCGACACGAGTAAACAGGCTACCATCAGCATGACGAATGAGCTCGTTATCAGCGTCAATGGCAACTGCGTAGATGCGAATCCTTATCCGTCTGACTCCGATATTCAAGCAGCGATGCCGCTCATGAGCTACGAGGGTGGTGATGCTGCGGCCTCCTATTCTCCATCGGTAGCCGATTTATCCGGAGAAGGATATCATAACTACCTGGTCATTGATGGCATCATCACACTGTGCCCCGTCATGGAGACGCCATTCGAGGTGGAGAAGGTACGGAAGTATCAGTCCGGCGATGACTTCTGGAAAGGGTACTACAACGACTATGGCAAGATAGTAGGCCCGTCGGGAAAGGCGGGGGTTCTTTGCAGCATCTCTCCATCCCGTGTGAACAAAGATGGCCGGTATCTCGCTTTCGACTGGTGGAAGCAAGGTAAGCAGACGGGAACACGAAAAGGATGGATACCTTACACGCAGGACGGGCCTGAACAATATGAATTCAAGACGTCGGATAACAAAGATAACGTCGAAAAGGTCGATATCTTGTGGTGCATGCTCAGGATTGGGACGAAGGTACTCAAAGAAGACAGGATGAAGGAGGGTGAAGTCTCTGCCTTCTCGTGGGTGACCTACAAGAAGCGCTCGGAATGCTCCAACGATGACGAGTACCTCGAACAGACGTTCTGCATAGGCATCAACCCGAAGATCGGTGACAAGCTCATCGGTACGGACTTCGATATTGCAACCAATTTCGACTACTCCGTCAACATCAGCGCTGACAAAGGCATGGCCATTCCTCTCCCCTACGACGCGAAACTGCATGGTAGCATGGTCTTTCAAGTGCTTGGCATCGACAACCCTGTATGGGCTGACTATCATGTGACCCGTCACAAGACGATGTTCCGGCATACGAAATACGGCACGGACAACATACCGCTGATGGCTCATGTGAGCAGTGTTATCATCAAGAACTTCTCTGTGAAGATCTACTCGGACGTTGAGGACGGTGGTGAGGACGACATCGTGTACATGTCGCGCACGTCGCATAAGTTCTACAACAAGAAGGACGACCTTGAGATGAAGATTCACAGCGGTTTCACGTCGGATGAGATTTCCCGTTACGGTCTCTCGGGCAAGATCATGTACACGACGGTCTGCGGCAAGGACGGTCTTGCCCTTACATCCGTCTACAACAAGGTGACAAAGGAGACGGGCAAGGCGGAGAAGCTCTATGTCGACGCTTACTACAAGGAGCTAAGCAAGCCACGGATTATCCTTACCCAGAACCTGCAATGCACGGATATGAGCGTTGTTCAGACGTCGAGATGGACACACCCGGCCTTGGCGGGTAAGACGTTCTATGTGCGTGACATCGGATACAACCTTATGGAAGGCTCGGCTCAGGCGAAGATGGAGGAGGCGTTTTGACGGGGACAGCCTCGCCGCCCTGAAGAGCGGCGTACAGAACCGATCGGCTCCAATTCCCGGTTCTTGGCGGTAATTATAGAAACAAGGAAACTTATGATCGAAATAGACATCATACGCAAGAAAAGAAACATGAGTGGCACCAGTGGTGGCTCTGTAGTCTCTGGGGTCAGCACCCCGTCGGGAGGAAACGCGCAGAACGCGGTTCATGCCGACGACGCTGACCACGCAAACCGGGCTGACGAGGCGGCTCATGCCGCGTCTACCAAGGAACTTGACGGCACGAGTTCGGTGTGGAACACAATACGGACATGGATCAGCGGAGCGACGGACTCGCTGAAGGATGTTTTTCTGAGGAAGGACCAGGACGACACCACCGAGCACAAGCTCACCATGGGCGCGGCAGAGGTGACGGGGGATGCCAAGGTCGGCGGCAATCTGACGGTACTCGGGGTCTCTGCGCTGAAGAAGATAGTCTCGGAGGCGGTTCACAATAATGGCGACATTACCAACGGCGGGAACATCACGACGAAGAATCTGACGGTTACAGGGCAGGCTCATTTCTTCGAACTTGTCATTGACAAGATTAAGTCCGCCGGCGGCGCGGTGATGATTACTCCTGCCGACGGCTTTGACGTCGACAGGGCGGAAGCCGTTGACGGCGGCTACAGGCTTTACTGGAGATGCCAGGACGGGAACGGCAACCAGAGGGACAACCTGTGGGAGGTCAACGACCAGGCTCTCTGCATGTCCTTCAACCGTGCGAAGGCCGGAACGGCCCATCATGCCGCGAACAAGTATTTCTGGGCTCTGGTGACGGCCGTGAGCGATACCGTTACCGAGAAAGACGAGAATGCCTGCAACTGGATTACGATATCGGCTTCCGTGAAAGACGGCACGGTGAATCCCGAGGCTGGCGACACCATCGTGATGCTGGGCCACAGAGGCACGGGTGACAAGGCAAGGCAATCCGCTGTCTATATCAGCGCTTACCACTCCCTGGATAGCGGCTTGACGGCACCTCTGTTCGCGCAGTACAGGGGAATTAATGATTTCAACCTGGCAAGTCACCGGAAGAGCTACTTCGATGCGACGAAAGCAAAGTTTGTCGGAGAATTCAGTGCGGAGGACGGGACTACGTTCGAGGACCTGATAGACAAGGCAAACGGCTCGAAGGTGAAATCGGTAACCGATTACTTCCTGCTGAGCAGACAGTCTACGGGAGTGACGGTGAATGCAAGCGGATGGTCGACTGCCTCAAGTGCGACTACCGAGGCCCTGCCTTATCTCTGGAAATACACAAAGACGATATACGAGAACGAATCAATATTCAACTCGACCCCCGCCATCATCGCCAATTTCGCTAAGAACGGAACGAAAGGAAAGGACGGGGTTAATGGCATCTCCGTGACCATCAGCTCTACAAGTATCTCCTATGCTGTCAGCTCGTCGGCGACAACCGTTCCCACAAGCGGGTGGCAATCGGCTCTGATAGCGACTACTGACGCACTGCCTTACCTCTGGAGCAGGACTGTCGTCAACTACTCGGACGGCACGTCTACGACTGCGTACGGGGTGAGCTACAAGGGCAAGGACGGCAGGAACGGGAAAGACGGAGCTGCCCTCTACACCTGGATTAAGTACGCCTCGGATGCCGACGGTTCTAATCTTAGTGACTCTCCCCTGAAACCTGACGGGTCCTTCTACGATTACATTGGGTTCGCCTATAACAAGACTACAGCAACCGAATCAACGGATGCTAAGGACTATGCCTGGAGCAGATTCACGGGCAGGAACGGCGTCAACGGTAAGGACGGAGTGA
>CALJCU010000042.1 GCA_938023885.1 uncultured Prevotella sp.
CACCGTAACAATAAGGGCAAGCCTATCAACAATGAGCGCCTGGAGTTTTTGGGGGACGCCGTGCTCGACTGTGCTGTGGGCGACATCGTCTACCGTCATTTTCCCGGTAAGCGTGAGGGATTTCTCACCAACACGCGTTCAAAGCTTGTCCAGCGTGAGACGCTCAACAAACTGGCCAAAGAAATGGGTATCTGCGACCTTATTCTTTCCAGCGGGCATTCCAATACGCACAACAGCTACCTCGGCGGCAATGCTTTTGAGGCACTTGTAGGCGCATTGTACCTCGACCGTGGCTATAATGCCTGCATGGCGTTTATTAAGAAACGTATTCTCGCGCAGATGATCAACATCGACAAGGTGGCTTATAAAGAGGTCAACTTCAAGTCGAAGCTCATCGAATGGACGCAGAAGAACAAGGTGAAGCTCGAGTTCAGGCTCATTAGAGGCGGCAAGGATAAGGACGGCAATCCGGTGTTCAGTTATCAGGTGCTCCTTGAAGGTGTCTGTGGCTGTAGTGGCGACGGATTCTCCAAGAAAGAGGGCCAGCAGAAAGCCGCCAAAGACACGCTCGACAAGCTCAAACGCGAGCCCCAGTTCATCGACGAGGTGTTCAAGGCGAAGGGTGATCGTACAAAGATGGAGGAGGAGCCGGTCAACGACATTCCCGACACCGACGAGACGCAGGCGTTCATGGACACCTCCGACACCGATGCTGCCGATGGTGACAAGCACGAGACGGTTTTCCGCGAGCATGTTTTCTCGGAAGAGGAGAGCGCGGAAGAGCGTAAGGATACGCTTTCCAATAATTCACTTTTTGGAACGGGAGGCAGTCGTGAAGATATAATAGCGGCAGCTGAACAAGCTGCCTTCGAGAAAGAGCAAGATTAATATTTGCAGGGGCGGTCACAGGAAGCCATCCCTGCGATTTACATCCGGTTATCCGTAAGGTGGTCATCATCCGACAGCAGACGGCACAAAAATCAAATCCCCAGCTCTACGCTCAGAGTTGGGGATTTGTGTTAACCTAAAAATCAATCTTAATTTATTTACCAAAAACTAACTAAGACCTAATGAAAACCTAAAAACTAACTTTAAACCTAAAAACTAAAAACC
>CALJCU010000043.1 GCA_938023885.1 uncultured Prevotella sp.
ACGGAGACCTTCATGACCAACTACAACTATTATGTCTTCAGAGACGAGGATGTACCGGGCTCTATGCTCGGTTGTCCCGTCGTCAATGCAGCCGGACAGCTTCTTGGTATCGTACAGCGCCCTGACGATGGCGGTGAGGCCTTCTCTGCTGATGCACGTCTGACAACGACGTTCAAGCTCTACGGTCTCTCTCTCAATGACCAGACGATGCGTGCCACAGGTATCCGTACAGCACTGCCTCCCGATGAGAAAGAGGCATCATTGATGCTCGTCCTTGCCGCAAGTCTAACAGACAGCCTCCGATACAACGAATACATCGATGACTATATCCATTACTTTCCAACAGCTACCGACGGTTACAACGCACGTGCCACCCAGATGGTCAGCAACAGGAAGCTCTCTGATGCCGATGAAATGTTGCAGACCGAGGTGAAGCGTGCTGCGAGGAAAGACGTGGCTTACAGCAACTATGCGGCACTGGTCTACAATGCCTGTATCCTTCGCATTGACACCACTTTCACGAAGTGGGACCTCAACAAGGCTTATGACCTGGCAGGGGAGGCTTACAAACTCAACCCACAGCCGGCCTATCAACATCAGCAGGCACAAATACTCTATGCGCAGAAGAAATACAAGGAGGCAGAAGGTATACTCACTGCCTTGCAAAAGACAGACTTTGGTAAGACCGGAGAGATCTATTACGAGACGGCGCAGTGCAAAGCTCAGCTGAAAGCTCCTAAGGCAGAAATAATGGCACTGCTCGACTCCGCTGTCAACGTGAGGAAAGGAGCTGTTTCCGCACCCTATGTGCTCGCTCGTGGCAATCAGTACAGTGCCGATGGCAATTACCACAAGGCGTTCCTCGACTATCTGACCTACGACTCGCTGATGAACAACAATGCTTCTGCTGACTTCTATTACACGAAATACAAGTGTGAGATGAAAATAAGTCAGTATCAGCTTGCTCTCAACGACATCGCCCACGCCATTGTCCTCACGCGCACAGAGCCAGTCTATTATGCCGAGATGGCCAGTCTGCAGCTTCGCGTCAACAAGCTTGAGGACGCCGTGAAGACCTGTGACCTCGCCTTCAACATCAAAGATGCTGACACCATGCCTGACCTCTACATCATCAAAGGTATCGCACTTTGTGAGCTCAAACAGAAGGATGCCGGCCTCGAAGCATTGAAGAAAGCACAGGAACTCGGAGACAACCGTGCAGAAGGACTCATCAAGAAATACTCCAATTAAATCGGAGTCACATGGCCTCAACGTAGGGGCGGATACCAGGACTGCTCCTGCAGGGTCCAACAGCAATAACGATAAAAAACTTCGAAAAAATTTTGTCAGTAACAAAAAAAACCATACCTTTGCAATCGCAATCGCCGATATGGCTCAGTTGGTAGAGCAACGCATTCGTAATGCGTAGGTCCCCGGTTCGAGTCCGGGTATCGGCTCCAGCGCGGGATTAGCACATCGGTAGTGTACGGGCTTCCCAAGCCTGGGAGGCGGGTTCGATTCCCGTATCCCGCTCAATAACTACAGTACGACCCTTACAACGAACCCTCACCAGTGTCGGAACAGCTCGAAGCCAAACTTGCAGCCGATTGTACGGTTGCCTTTTCCGTTGCTCACGAACAAACCGGCAGAGAGAAGTCTCGTGGTGAAGCCATAGCCGACCTCGAAATAAGGATGGATATGACGGGCATCGAGCCAGGAGACATAAATACGCTCCATCTCCATGTAATGACCGATGACAGGCAGCCAGCTAAGTGCCAGCAACGGACTCTCATAAGTCAGATTGCCTCTGATATAATAAGGTGAGGAGTCATAGTTTTCGCTCCGCAACAGTTCGAACTCCCCACTCCAGTCGTCGTTCCATCCGCCGGGGATGTTGTTCTCACGGAAGTTCTCATAGTTGAGGAAGTAAGTATTATTTCCCTTGTGACTGTAGAATCCGTATCCGAGCCGCATCTGCAAAGACTGCAGGCGGTTGAGACGACGAATATACTCGGCATTAAACTCATATCGCTCATAGCGCATGTTCGATTGCAGCACACCCGTCAAGCCATGGTCGTAGTCGGCTGTAAAGATTGGTCCTGTCCATCCCCAGGGACGGACCTGCAGCTCACAGACCGGAGCAAAAGCACTATAGTGAGAAGGCATGTTCAGAAAACGGAATAACCCGGGATCAATAGCTTTATACTTCTGATAAAGCGCTCCCACCTGGAAACCAAAATAACTGTTGATATCAAAGTTGAGCACCAGACGGGAGTCTGTCTGATTGAACTCATTGACATTTTCAGGCTCCGCGCTGTATTTATGATTATTTCCGAGAACAGAGTGGAGACTGATTTTCTGATTGATTAAGTTATTGCTGATGCGATTACCATTTCCAAACTCATACTTGATATACCGGTTCTTGCGCCGACTCAAATAACAATAAACAGGTACACGAAAATAGAACTGGCGCAACCGAAATGCATAACCGGATCGGAAAGCGCCAAAGATCTCACTGTCATGTCCCGTCTGGTAACTTGCATGGATATTGATCTTATAAGTAAATCCGCGGTGCTGACTGTAGCTCATATAGAGCGGATTGAGAAGTGGATTAATACGCAGATAGCCTTGGTTGTTCTGCCCGAAATAAGTCTTCACACGGTTGAGCACATTGTTGCCGATAGCATCCCAGAAGATACGCTTGCCCCAACCGTCTTTCTTCTGTCCTCCCAACGAGTCTCCCGGCCGTTTGTCCATCGGTGACATCACCAGACTGCGAAACATCTCCTGTTCATTGGCGTCGAGCGTATCGGGCCTTATCTGAGCGAGAAGCAAAGGGTCATTGACTTCCTTGACAATGTCCCGATGAAGGAGGTTGCGTACGCCAAACATCAATTTATAATGGGCCGAGACTCTGTTGCCAAGAAAACGGAAGAGGAAAAGCGCCTCACAGTTCTTTGGGAAGAGCGATGACGCGCCATGTTCCCCCATCTCCATGGAGACCCATGAGCGGATCATATCGTACTCGCATTTGTAGTTGCACCGAATGATACGCCCCGTGAGCCTGTCGACCGTGGCCTCTCCACGTACGAGCTGCGTGTTACGCCGGCGTCCATAGAACCGGATGTTCACGGTATCGCCATTCTCCGCATTAATCCTGTATTTGTAGAATCGGAAGTTATGTGGATGAAAAGGCGAAAGGATAGTATTGCCAACAATCGTCTCACTGTAGATGGTCGGTGTCATATAACGATTAAAGGAGGCCATTGTCCGTTTATAACCAGGGATAGTCGTCACACGAACCAGGGGAGTGACATCAAAATCGTTGTAGTTTCTCAGTTCGACCTTGGCATAACTCTCTGTGAGGAA
>CALJCU010000044.1 GCA_938023885.1 uncultured Prevotella sp.
CATCAGCACCACGATCCGTCCCCAATGACGACGATAGAGAAAGAGACGGTAGATGATATAGAACTGAAGCATCAAGCCGAAAAACCAGAAGGGGCCCGGCCAGATATTATCGTCAGGGTTCGGATACCAGTTGTTGATCATCAGCAGTTGCCCAACAATCTGTTGGACATTATATCTCCACGGGCCGAGTGTGATGGCATCGATGATGGTGAAGCAGATGAACCCCACTATCATGATCTTGAAGAGCTTGAGATAATGGTATCTGATGAACGGCAGCGAGGCTACCCGATTGTCTTCAAACGCGGGGCCCGGGCATCCACCGTACTTCCGTTCGAGGCCATAGGCACTGAGAAAGAGAAAGATGGAAACACCGTAATGACCAAAGAAAGAGAAAAGATGACAAGGGAGCAGGCTGTCAGCCTGAGCGATACAGCGTGTCAGCCAGTCCACATTGTGCTGGAAATACTGATATTCGTTTTCTTTCACCACGGGACCCAGCCAGTGGCAATAGTTATGAAGGAAGATGCCAAGGATAGCGATGCCACGCAGTGCATTGCACTCAGCACGCGTCAGCAGATCACTGTCACGACCCGCCACCATGTTTTCTCCTTTGTTTTCAAGAGTCATAATATTTATTTTTTCGGCACCGAGGGCGGTGAACAGCTTACCAGGCGCCGAGGGCGGCGGCCAGAACTCAACAGCGCCCAATGTCTTCTTTATTCCTTATTCTTCATTCTTTAGCACAGCGTTCGCGGAGCGCAATCTGTCGTAATCCACGCTGTTCTTCAAGATACGCGGCCGCATCTCATCGTACTCAGGCGAGAGCAAGTTGTACTGCGGATGATAATCTTTTGATGATATGCCGGCAAGCCACACGAGCATGTGAGGCAGGGCATCAGTCATGAACCGCTTGTTCTTTGCATTCTTGATAGCCTCAAACACCTGCGGCTCACGATGGGCATACTTGTGGGAGCACCAAATCCAGAACGGCACCTCAAATTCGTAATGAGCCAAAGGCCAGTCAACGGCACTGGAGTGGTTGCGACAAAGGATATTACGCCCCGGCTCAAAGATCTCCTCTCCATGATCGGGCATGTAGATGACGACGGCATCCTTGTTCTGGAAACGTTTCACGATCTGCGTCACGATAGAGTCGTTGTACAGACAAGCGTTATCATAGTCAGCGATCATGCGCCGTTTATAAGCGTTATTAGCGAGGTCAGGACGCAGTTTCAGATAGTCATCTGCATGCCATTTGGCACGGTCTCTCGGATAACGCGTATGATAGCTCACATGCTGGCCGATGAGATGGAAGATGATGAGATTAGGATGATCGTGCTTTCCAGTAGCGGAGAGCTTAATCGTTCCCTCCTTCACAAAGTTATCATAGTCGGAAAGTAACCCGTCATCAAACTGATGGAGCTGCGTGTTCCGAAGGTCAAACTGTGCTTTGCTCAACTGGGGGTCGTTGAGGAAAAAGCCTCCGGAAAAATCGTAGACAGCCTGGCCTGCCGCAAGAAGGAACTGATTGGTGAGGAAAGTCACTTGGTAACCTGCCTCACGGAAGAGCTCAGGAAAGAGCGGATAGTCGCACCACTCCCCTTTCTGACCCACAACATGCATGGACAGGACGTTTTTGAAGACAAAACTCGTGAGGTTCCAGCAAGACACGACATCGTTGAACTTCGTCAGCCAACCGCTCTTCTCGAGTTTCCGCTGCCGTGGTGTATCTTTCTGCTTATAGCCGTAGAGCTGGCAGTGAGCCTTACTGTAGCTCTCACCAATGATCAGTACGACAGTCGGAGAGCGGAACGAGCAGGAGTCGACCCTCACACGCTTCGA
>CALJCU010000045.1 GCA_938023885.1 uncultured Prevotella sp.
CTACGACTCCAACGCGGGATAAGATGTTCTCGCGGATGACAAACTGCGTCATGCGACAGTAATAAGCGTGCTCCAATGGCGTGATTGCGTGCAACGGAGCAATAAGCGAGAGCAGTTGAGGACGGAGACAGGTCTCGTAGAAAAAGCCACTCTTATGCTCAACGTTGAGTGTTTGCTCGGTGAGTTGCGGTAAGATATGTTCTATGCCGTTCTCTGCCATGTCAAACTCCAAGGCGATGGCCTCGTTGCGGAAGCGCAGCGCCTCGTAGATAAGCTTCATGAGCGACGTGACGTTCAGCAGTCCGTCGGGTAAGGGGTATTTGGAATAGAGCAGCCGGATGTCAGAGTGCTGAACCCCGAAGTTGTAATAGAGGATACCGAAATAGAGCAGCACCTGCACATAGTGTTTCTCCATAACCTTAGCCCCGTGCAAGTTCGCAATGTTACGCTCGAGAAAGATGTTGCGTCCCGACTTCTGCTCTACAAGGAGGCGCATGTCTGTCGTCATGAGGTCCACACGTCCTTGCAGTCCGAGCTTCTCACAGATGAATGTCGGTTCGAGAATAGCCTTCGAGAGGTCATAGTCGCGCCGCAGTTCGTTGACGATTCCCATGAGGATCTGTGCCTGCCGGGCTGCATCCTCCTTGAACTTTGTACCGTCGAAGCCGGGACAGGACGCGTATTCGAGGGCTTGGTCGTGGAAGTTCCTGATGAGTGTGCGTGCCGCGGAGAAATGGGTGTCGTTGATGATGTCGTCGAGGCATGCCCCCGCATAGTTTCCGAGGAGGACAGCCTGCGAGTTGGCGCGCTCGCGGATACGACTGAGGAAATACATCAGCGGGTGGTGGCCATAGTCCTCGAAGCACGAGGCGATGACAGAGATGTCCATGAGGCAGTCGGGCTCCACGATGATGAGCCGTGGTGTGATGGTGCTGCCCTCTGTCTGACAACCGAGAAGGTTGAGGTGCATGCCTGGCTTGAGGATGCCGTGGAGATACTCCATGCGTGCATACTGCGTCCGGCGTGTATAGTAGACGGTTTTCTCCGCATCCTCTCCGCTTTCATCAATGATGACTGTGATGGACCGTTCATCAAACGCCTTCACGATGCACCGCTTGTCGGGAGCGTTCTGCCGCAGACGTTCTGCCGCCGGCTTGAGATCGCGGGGAAGAAATGTGGTGAGAATTGAAGGTATGTCGGCTTTGAACACACGGCTGATGAGGCGTGCCACGGCGGCACAGTCGTAAAGAAGAAGGGTCTTAGTATCCTCCTCCTTGAGTCCGCTGTGGTTACTGTCGCGGCGTGCCTGTCGCAAGGCGCCGGCTTCGCCGATGGGAATGTGGTACAATCGGATGACACTCTCGAGCTGCGCATTGAGGTCGCCGAAGCCATACTTCGATTCTTTGAGGGCTTCGGCACATGTGAGCACCAGCGTCTCATGCAGGAGCCTAAGACGTAAGGACGGGGTCAGCGAGGGGTTGCTGACGATGGTTAAGATATTGTTGTATAAATCGTTGTGCATCGGGTATTACCGTTTGGCCGCTTCGCGCTGCTCCCATTCGAGCAGTTTCCTCTTCAGGTCTCTTCCCCAGTGGTACTCGCCGATGGTGCCGTCCGAATGGATGACACGATGACAGGGGATGAGCATTGCCACGGGGTTCCCGGCAATGGCTGAGGCTACGGCGCGTACGGCCTTCGGCTCGCCGATACGCCTGGCCACCTCCAGATAGCTCACGGTGGTGCCGAAAGGAATCTTACGGAGCCCGTCCCATACTCTCAACTGGAATTCCGTGCCTTTCACATCGAGCGGCACGGGGTGGTCCAAGCCTTCGAAGATGACGCGCTCTACGGTCTGTGCCATAGTATCGCTCTGTGTCGTGGGTGTGTACTGGCCCCAGCGCACAGCCAGTTCATGGATGGTCTCCAGACGGTTATAGCCGAGAAACTGCAGGTCGCACACACCGTCCCACGTACGCGCCACAATGATACTGCCGAAGGGACTCTCGGCAAACCCGAACTCAACCTTATTGCTTATTGCCATAAAATATGTTTTCAGCAAATGTAAGCATTTCCCTTTAGGCCTCCAAATCTTTAACCATAAAAATAACATAAAAAACTTGGAGGCTTGAAGTAAAGTGCATATCTTTGCGATAAAAATAATGACAGACATGCAGAACATAAATATACAGCAAAACACGGTTTTCAATTCGGCACAATTAAAGTTACTTGATTACAACGAATTAGACAATATAGACTTCCCCCAAAGTTTTATATATAGAGATAGATACTTGGATGCATATCAGCGGATATAAAAACTATTGATCTGTGAATATCTTATGCGAAATATTCTCTTGCTTCTCTTCGCCTGTCTGCTGTTCGCTTCCTGTGGTCACCATACGCCAGTGCGGTCCGTCTACTACTGGCAGACGACGCTGCGGCTCGATGCCAAGGAGCGTGCGTTTCACCGGCAGCACGGCGTGAGCAAGGTCTATTGCCGCTATTTTGATGTGGTGCCGGGCGACAACGGAACACCACAACCCAATGCTACTTTATCTTTTGAAGACACGTTCCCGAAAGATGTGGAAGTTATCCCAGTGGTCTATGTCGTCAACGACTGCATGACTGAGCCGCATGAGGGCTTGGCAGAGAAGATTCTCAACCGCGTCCTGCAGATGAATAAGACGAACAATCTCACGCAACCGAAAGAACTACAAATTGACTGTGACTGGACAGGCTCTACACGTCCGGCGTTCTTTGCCTTCATGAAAGAGCTTGGGCCGATCTGCCACAGTCATAACATGATGCTCTCTGCCACCATCCGCCTGCATCAGCTCTCGCAGCCGGTACCTCCCATAGACCATG
Organism: uncultured Prevotella sp.; assembly: GCA_938023885.1. Lineage (GTDB taxonomy): Bacteria > Bacteroidota > Bacteroidia > Bacteroidales > Bacteroidaceae > Prevotella. The sequence goes on from CALJCU010000045.1 coordinate 2,863, forward strand.
GCGTGCTGATGATGTACAACACGGGTGACGTGACTCAGCTCGCTGTGAAGAAGCCAATCCTCGACATAAAAGATGCAGCACCTTATCTGCGCAGCCTCTCCGGTTACAAATTGCCGTTCTCAACCGCCTACCCGCTCTTCACGTGGCACGTCCTCTTCCGTGGCAGCCGCTATGTGGGTATCATGCACGGCGACGACGACCTGCCTGTGCTCCCCGGCGACAGCATCGCCGTGAGACAGCCGGAGCTGGAAGATATCTATAAAGCGCAGGAAGCTGTGGACAAAGCGAAAGGGGAAGACAATGATGAGATCATACTTTATGATTTGAGTGATAAGAATATTAATCGATTTAGCTATGGTGACTTTCAAAAGATTTATGGGTACAAGTAGCCTCGTTGCAGCACTCCTTACCTTCTCACTATCAGCAGGGGCCTGCCTCTCTGAGGCACCCCGCCACAACAATTATCTTTTCTCAGTCTTCAACCGATCCTTGATGGACGACCGTTTCATGTCGACGACAGACAGATACTGGCAACAGTATCTTGGTGACAAGGATGTCCATTATCAGTGGGGCTACTGGCGCGACGCGGTGTTGAAGAAAGCCGTCAAGCAGAAAGACACGGAGCTCGCCACTTATTGCCGCCGGCTCAATGCCTATTTAGGCAGCGACGTCAACTACAATACGTGGGACTATCCTACGAAGCAACGAATCGCCAAGCGTAACCTCGTGCTGCGCAACCTGCTCAGCGTCTCCAAGACTTATCAGGGCAAGCGTTTCCGCGCTCAATATAATCTGCTTCGCATGCGTGCGCTCTTCGGGCTCAAGCGTTATCCTGAGGCCATGGCTTACTGGACCACAACGGGTCAGCGCATGCCGCAGAGCGTCTACCGCGACATGATGCGCAACCTCTACGCCGGATGCCTCTGGCGTACGGGCAAGAAGAGTCAGGCAGTGGAGATCTATGCTTCGCAGGAAGATTATCAGAGCCTTAAATACTGTGTGCGCGGCTACCGTAACCTGGCCGGCATACAGAAGATTTACAGCATCAATCCCAACTCGGCTACGCTTCTTTACCTTGTGCAGGACTTTGTGAATAATGTGCAGGAGACGATGGATGTCTACGAGCTCAACAGTTTCCCGTTCGCTTCCTGTGAGAATACAGAGAAGGACCACGACGAATGGATGAAGGAGACGGATGCGAAGAAGATCACCACCGCTGAGGCTGACCGTTTCATCACGTTCGCCCGCAACGTGGTGAGCAAGGGCAAGACGTCGGTACCCTGCCTCTGGCAGTCGGCCATCGGCTGCATCGAGCATCAGCTCCTTCATTACGACAGGGCTAAGACAGATCTTACTCAGGCCATGACGGAAACCGGCACTCCACGCATGAAAGACAATGCACGCGCCATCTATGCAGCCAACTCCGTCTTTGCCGAGCAGCACACGGCCGACTATGACAAGTGGCTCACGGGAGAGCTGCGCTGGCTCGACGCGAAGTCGGCTGAGGAGCGCAAGAGTCTCACGCTCTACGACACCGACCACTACCGCGATGTGGAGGAGCGCATGGTCTACAACGGTCTCGTCCCCGCCTTCCTCGTTGCAGGCCGTACCAATACGGCGCTCGTACTCCTGAGCCGTATGGAGGACAGCTACGACAAGCCGGCTTATCAAGGGTTCTATTTCGATGCGTTAGAAAAGACATCGATAGACAGTCTCATTGCCTACAATAATTATCTGCGCCATCAGCCCACTGACTCTTTGGAGTGCTATGCCTGGCAGAAGGCTTACCGCGGTGCCGACTATTACAACGACTATATCGGCACGCGGCTCATTGCCCAGGCGCGTTTCGCCGATGCCATCCCTTACCTCGAGAAGGTGAGTATCCGGTTCCTCAACACGCAGGCCATCGAGCCTTATGTGGCGCAGCGCGACTTCAATAAGGAGCGTTGGATGGGCAAGCAGCTTGTCGCCGTACCCGAGTATGTCTCTAGGGAGAAGAGTGCTACGCTGCCGCGCCTCACGGTCAATAAAAAACTACAGTATTGCCGCGATATGATAAGCCTCTCGCAGGAGTACGCACTCATGAAACCGTCAGAGGAGCGCATGGAGAAAGCCTATAGGCTTGCCGCACTATGGTATCAGGGCAGCTATGAGGGCGACTGCTGGTGGATGAAGCAATATGGCATCAGCAACACGCAGGACAGCGTCACCGTGGGCACCGTCGACTTTGTGGCTAAGGCTCTCCGTCTCCTGGACGAGAGCGTGCAGAGCACGGACTTCCGGTTGAAGGAGAAGAGTCTTCTCGCCCTTGCCTTCATTCGCCACGGTGAGCCTTGGTACTTTGACGGCTGGGACGACAAGACACAGCAGTATTATGATCTCGCGAACCTTCGCCTCATGCCGCAGTCGAGACAATACAAGGCCATGACAGCTCTTTCCGGTTTCGCCAAAGCCAATGCCTCGCGCCTCGACAGGTTCGTCACCCGTTGCGATGTGCTGAAGCGGTTCAGCAAGGCGACGGGCGGGTGATCATTTCATCATGTTATCTCACGACCTTCTTCAGATGCCTGTACAGCAGGAAGAAAGCGGGGAAGAGGAAGAGATCGGCAAAGATCCACGCCATCGGGTCACCATAGCACACACCTAAGAACCGGAAAGTGGGCACGAGCCACAGACTCACACCACTGCGCGCGATCATCTCCATCACCCCCGAAAGCATCGAGAGGTTGCTGTAACCCAATCCCTGTATACTGTAACGGAAGATAGTGAGCATTCCCAGCGCCGGGTAGAAATAACAACTGATACGCATGATCATCGCAGCGTTTTCGGCTACTTCCTGACCCTTTCCATTGACAAACAGTTCCATCATGTCGGTCGCAAAAGGGAAGATGATGAGAACGGTGACCACGAAATAAATGAGCATGATCTTCACGGCTGCCCATTCACCCTGGCGTACGCGGTCGAGGCGCTTGGCCCCGATGTTCTGTCCACAATAGGTTGCCATTGCCACACCTATATTCTCAAAGACACATGTGAAGAGATATTTGATACGCACAGCCGCCGTGAACGATGCCACATAGACCGTTCCCAAGGCGTTGTTCGCACTCTGCAGCATGATGATACCAATGGCCGTGATAGAGAACTGCAGGCCCATCGGCATCCCGTTGTTGAGCAATATCGAAATACGTTTGTTGTTATAACGTCGCTCCCCGCCATGCGGAATAAGGATCTGCATACGCCGGGCTACATACCACACACTCAGCACCGAGGCGAAGAGCTGTGAGAGCAGAGTCGCCAGACCTGCTCCCGTTACGCCCATGCCGAGCATGAGGATGAGCAGGACATCGAGAATGATGTTGACAAACGACGAGAAGATAAGGAAATAGAACGGTTGCTTCGAGTCGCCCAAAGCACGGATGAATCCTGCAAAGAGATTGTAGCAGATCGTGAACGGGATGGCAAGAAACTGCAGGAAGAGGAAGATGTAGGCCTCGCTGAAAATATCCTTCGGCGTGTTGACAATCTTTAGAATCTTCGTACAGAAGATGCACGCAAGGAAGGTGACGACCACCGCCAGTACGACCGCAATGCGGATAGCATTGGCCACATAGACGCGCATCTTGCCATAGTCCTTTGCTCCGAACGCCTGTGCAATAGGGATGGCAAATCCTGCACACGCCCCATTGCAGAATCCCATCACGAGGAACATAACGGAAGAAGATGCACCGACAGCTGCCAGTGCGCCCACTCCGATCCAACGCCCCACGATGGCGGCATCGATGATGAGGTACATCTGTTGAAGGATGTAGCCCAATATCAAAGGAACGGAAAACTTGATGATGCCGCGGGTAGGACTTCCCACGGCCATATCGTTTGCAGAAACAATATTCGACATTTTATTTATCCAATTTCCAGGTGGCACCATCCTTGGTGTCCTGCACGATGAAACCGGCATCGGTGAGCGTGTTGCGAATCTCATCGCTTGTCGACCAGTCCTTCGCCTCTTTGGCTTTCTGACGCATCTGCAGCACGAGGTCCACAATCTTGCCATAGGCTCTCTCACGCTCGGGACTGCCTGCACCACGGTTCGACTTCAGTCCGAGAAGGTCGAACGTAAAGAGGTTCATCGTGTCGTGCAGCTCCTTGAGATCATCGGCAGAAATCTTCGTCTTGTGGTCAAGGAGCGTGTTGATGAGATGGCAAGCCTCGAAGAGCGCACCGATGACAAGCGGAGTCTGCAGGTCATCGTTCATCGCATCGTAGCAGCGCTGGCGCAGCTCACTGACAAACCTGTGGGTGTCGGGCCGGGATCCTTTCGATGTCTGGATACGGTCAAGACTGGAGATGCCGTCCATGAGACGCTCATAGCCTTTCTGCGCTGCCTTGAGAGCATCGTTGCTGAAGTCGACGGTGCCACGGTAGTGAGCCGAGAGGATGAAGAAACGGATCGTCATCGGCGGGTAAGCCTGATCCAGAGACGGATGATTACCGGTGAAGAACTGCTCCAGGGTGATGAAGTTGCCAAGGCTCTTTCCCATCTTCTGTCCGTTGATGGTGATCATGTTGTTGTGCATCCAGTAGTGCACCATCTGGTCACCCTGTGAGGCCACGGCTTGTGCTATCTCGCACTCATGATGCGGGAAGATGAGATCCATGCCGCCTCCGTGGATATCGAAATGATTACCGAGATACTTGCGTCCCATGGCCGTGCACTCGCAGTGCCATCCTGGGAAACCATTACCCCAAGGACTCGGCCAGCGCATGATATGTTCAGGGGTGGCGCGCTTCCACAGAGCAAAGTCAGCCTGACACTTCTTCTCATCCGTACCGGCAAGCTCACGACTCTTGTTGATGATATCGGTGAGGTTACGGCCGGAGAGGATACCGTATTTATGGTCTTTGTTGTATTTTTGAATATCGAAATAGACCGAGCCATTGCTCTCATAGGCATAACCGTTCTTCAGAATCTCCTTCACAAGCTGCTCCTGCTCGATGATGTGACCCGAGGCGTGCGGCTCTATCGAAGGCGGCAGCGTGTTGAGCATCTCCATAGCTTTGTGATAGCGGTTTGTATAATACTGTGCTATCTCCATTGGCTCGAGCTGTTCCAGGCGTGCTTTTTTCTCAATCTTATCGTCGCCCTCATCAGCATCGTGCTCGAGGTGGCCTACATCCGTGATGTTGCGTACGTAACGCACCTTATAGCCTAAGTGGCGAAGATAACGGAAGAGCACATCGAAGGTGATAGCCGGACGCGCATGGCCCAAGTGCGGGTCACCATAAACAGTGGGTCCGCAGACATACATGCCTACATAAGGTGCATGCAGAGGTACGAAGAGCTCCTTCCGGCGCGTGAGCGTATTGTAAATTAAGAGGTCCTGTGTCATATTTTATATCGCTTATTATTTACCTTATTATCATGCGAATGTGGACGGCCACAGGGGAAGCCCCTGCACTTTAAACTGCAAACTTACACTTTTTTTCGCTAAAAACCGTTGCTTTACCGTTTTTTTTGATAACTTTGCCTTGATTCTACATGAATATCAATAATATCATTATTCGATTACTTTATGGACAGTCATCTTCTCGATATGAGCTTACGTCTTGTCGTCGCCATGATTCTTGGTGGCATCATCGGACTGGAACGTGAATACCGTGCGAAAGATGCGGGGTTCCGCACCCATTTTCTCGTTGCAGTGGGCTCGGCACTCTTCACGCTGTTGTCGATGTATGGCTTCTCTGACGGTGTGCGCGACACGTCGCGTGTAGCAGCACAGGTTGTCTCGGGCATCGGCTTCCTCGGTGCCGGCCTCATCGTCTTTCAGAAGAATGTCATACACGGACTCACTACAGCTGCCGGACTGTGGGTTACGGCAGCTGTCGGCATGGCATGCGGCACCGGACAATTTTATTTAGCCGTCTTCGTCACCGTGCTCATGCTCTTAGGCCTCGAGGTGCTGGGACATCTCATCCCCAGGCTCGGCGGCATGACCAATGTACGCCTCTCCTTCTCGTCTGTATCGAAAGAAAATGTGAGCAAGGCCTTGGAAAATATCCGAAACGATGTAGCCGACGTGGTCAGCTTTGAGATGAAGAACCGGCATTCGTCCAACGGTGACCTCTACGACGTACAGATAGAGGTACGAATGCGGCGTGACCAGCGGCGCAATACACTCTTCAATTATCTGCGCGATTTCGATGACGTAACGATATTCAGTGAAGAATGATTTTTTGGGAAAATCCTACACGCTTTTAGATCAATTCCTTTTTCACATATCGGTTAGAATATCTTGAACTGCCCCTATGTCAAAAACACAAACATTCTCAGATTATTTCTTTGCACGCTACTAACTTTTTCGTAATTTTGCAATAAAGATAATCCTTTGTTGCGATGGATGAGAAAACAAGTGTCGATCTATTAAGTAAACACGGCATCAAACCGACAAGCAACCGCATTCTCGTTGTGAAAGCCCTGGCTAAAGAAGAACGGCCGCTGTCGCTCCCAGAACTTGAGAAACAGTTATGGAGCGTAGACAAAAGCGGCATCTTCCGTGCCTTGATGCTTTTCCGCGACCACCACCTTGTACACACTGTTGAGGATGGAGAAGGCGGCATGCGCTACGAACTGTGCTTCAGTCAGGGAACGGAGGAGAATGACGATGACCTCCACGTT
>CALJCU010000046.1 GCA_938023885.1 uncultured Prevotella sp.
GAAGTTGTTACCACTGTGATTGGTATAATGACGCACGACCGTCATCTCGTCGCACTCAGGCAGGGCTGCGTCTTCCGCCCGCCGTTCCTCTGCCGGCACGTCATAATGGCCGAAGCGATTCTTAGGCAGCGAATAGGCGCGGCGCCCGGGCTTCGAGAGTTCAAAGATGAGATTGCCGTATAGTTTGTTGTTCATATCTCCTTGTTTTTACACCAGACTGACATATTTCTCTACCTCCTCCAGCGTACGCTGCTCCGTCACGGCGATCATGAGGACATTGTCTCCCATGTCGACACCACCGAGGATGCCATTGCCGGCTAACTTCTGTAGCAACCCGGGTACGTCACCGTTGTATTTGAGGCAGAACTCATTGAAGAACGGACGGTCGAAAACTTCCGTGAACTTCCCCGTGGCGAGGAGCACATCGTGAAGACGGTGTGCCCCGTCGTAGGATATCTGCGCTGCCTCTTTCACGCCCTCCTTGCCCATGATGCTCATATAGACTGTCACCCAGAGGGCGAGGAGCGACTCGTTGGAACAGATGTTCGACGTGGCTTTCTGCCGGCGGATATGCTGCTCACGCGCCTGGAGCGTCAATACGAAAGCGCGCCGCCCCTTGCTGTCGACGGTCTGTCCGACGACACGTCCCGGCATCTTCCGCACCAGTTTTTCCCTCGTACACATATATCCAAGGTAAGGACCACCGAAGGACATCGGGATACCGAGGCTCTGCGCCTCACCCACGGCAATGTCAGCGTCCCACTCTCCCGGTGTGCGGAGAAGCGCAAGGTCAGCAGCTACACTGTTGATGATGAAGAGTGTCTTCTGCCCATGGCAGGCATCGGCAAAGCCCGTGAAGTCTTCCACGATACCGTAGCGGTTGGGCTGCTGCACGATGACACCCGCCACGCCACCCTGCGACACCATCTCCCTCAGGTCGTCGGCACTCGTCACGCCTTTGTCCTCAGCGATGATGCCGAGACTGAAGCCATGGACATGGGCATAGGTCCTCACCACGGCGAGCGTCTTCTTGTCCACCGTGGCCGAGATGAGCACACGGCTGGCTTTGTGAGAGGCTGCCACAGCCATCATCGCCGCCTCAGCGGTGGCCGTCGTGCCGTCATACATCGATGCATTGCTCACCTCCATGCCCGTGAGTTCTGCCATCATCGTCTGGTACTCAAAGATATAATGAAGGGTACCCTGAGACACCTCAGCCTGATAAGGCGTGTAGCTCGTCAGGTACTCGGAACGGGCACAGACTGACGGCACCACGGCGGGGATATAATGGTCGTAGACACCTGCTCCGGCGAAACAAGTCAACGGTGTGTTTTTCTTGCCCAGCCCGGTGAAGAAAGCACGGAGCTCTGCCTCGCTCATCGCCTCAGGGAGATCATAGTCGCCCTTCAGCCGCACCTCCTCAGGTACGTCCGAATAGAGGTCATTGATGTCTTCCACACCGCAACGGGCAAGCATTGTGGCGATGTCGTCGGGTGTATGGGGGAAATATTTGAAGTTCATAGGCCCTGACAGTATTTATCGTAAGCGTCGGCATTCATGAGACCGTCCAACTCTGACTTGTCGGCAAGTCTCACTTTCATGATCCAGTTGCCAAAGGCATCCTTGTTGATGAGTTCAGGATGGTCCTCCAAAGCCTCGTTCACCTCCTCAACAATACCCGTGACAGGAGAGTTGAGGTCGGAAGCCGCCTTGACGCTCTCCACGGCACCGAACTCCTCGCCAGCCGCGACCTCGTCATCGACTTCCGGCATATCGACGTAGACGATATTGCCAAGCTGCTGCTGGGCATAATCGGTGATTCCTACGTAGCCATAATCACCATCTACACGTACATACTCATGCGACTCTGTGTAGTAGAGTCCCTGTTTCACTTCTGACATAATCGAAATTGGTTTTTAAATGGTTATTGTTGTTTGTGTTTTCTCGTTTTCCGATTACGACGTAAAGGCAATGCGATTACACCGTAGAGGGAAAGTCCCTGTGGCGCACATGTTATTTCTTGTAATGTTTGTCATAGAATTTCTTCTTTACAACGGTGCCGGGGAAGGTCTTCTTCCGGATCTGGATCTCCACGCGGTCGCCGAGCTTGAGCGCGCTGTCCACGAGTGCCACCGCACAGCTCTTGTCGACGGAGATGAGGCGGTAACCTGTCGTCACCTCGCCCACGGGCTGTCCGTCTTTCAACACCGTGTAACCGTGACGCGGAACGGCATGGGCATTGAGCTCGATACCCCGCAAGCGCTTCGTCACGCCCCCGGTCTTCTGCCTCAGCAGCGCTTGCCTGCCAATGAACTCGGGCTTGTCAAACTTCACAAAGATATTCAGGCCTGCCATAACGGGAGAGATATCCTTCGACAGTTCGTCGCCGTAGAGCGGCAGACCTACCTCAAAACGCAAGGTATCGCGGCAACCGAGACCACACGGCGTGACTTTGGCCTCCATGAGTTTGTCCCAGCAGGAGATAATCCACTCATACGAGCCATAGACCTCGAAGCCATCCTCTCCGGTGTAGCCCGTACGGGAGATGAGTATGTCTCCCACCGTCTTCACCTCATAGAAGTTAAGCTCATGGCAGGGAATTCCCAACACGGTCTCCACGACCCGCTCACTCTCCGGACCCTGGATGGCGAGCTGGCCGTAACGGTCACTGGCATAGTCGATATGGATGTCGAAACCCCCGGCATTCTGGCCTATCCATTCATTGTCCTTCCCGATGCCGGCAGCATTGATAGTGAGGAAAAACTTGTCGTCGGCGAGTTTGCAGACACATGTGTCATCCACGGTCCCGCCATCGGGATAGCACATCATGCCATAGAGCACTTTTCCAGGCCGGATGGCATTAACGTCATTTGTAAAGATATAGTTGACAAAACGGGCGGCGTCAGGACCCGTGACGATGACCTCACCCATATGGGAGACATCG
>CALJCU010000047.1 GCA_938023885.1 uncultured Prevotella sp.
TTAATTCCTTTCTCCATGAACCACTCTACTTCCGCTCTCTGTCTCGCCGCAGCACCATCGTGATGTGACCAAGCTCACCTGCAAAGCCGTCGCAACCATAGACGAGCTGACCGTTGATGACGATACCTGATCCTACACCCGTACCCAAAGTGATCTCGATGAAGTTTTTCATGCCACGCGCTGCACCATAGGTCATCTCGCCCAAAGCTGCTGCGTTAGCATCATTGGTGAGCGCAACCGGCACGCCCAGCTTCTCGGAGAACATGCTTGCCAAGGGCACGATGCCATCATGAGCCCATGCCAAGTTAGGGGCAAACTCAATGGTACCCGTGTAATAATTGCCATTAGGTGCACCGATACCCATCGATTTAATCTTGTCAATACCACCTACCTGCTCGATGATCACTTGCAGGGCTTCCACACAGGCATTCACATAATCTTCTACCTTCTCGTAGCCCTGGGTCTTTATAGCTGTTGTCGCTTTGATGTCACCACGAGAGTCGACAATACCAAACACTGAATTTGTGCCGCCGAGGTCAAGACCGATGACATACGGCTTCATAACGGGTTCTTCCATAATGATATGCTTTTAGTCTGTTAATATTAATGCCTTCGTTAAGTCCTCATCAAAAGACCTACTTATCACTGCAAAGGTAATAATTAAATGGAGAAAAGGTAAGAAACAAAACATTTTTTTTGCAAAAAAAGAAAGTATTTTTGCTAAACCTATAAAGATTGTGTATCTTTGCAGTACAATGTATATTTAAGATGACACAAGAAGAAGACATCAAGAACGCCATAAGAATTTTGAAAGAAGGTGGCGTCATTCTCTACCCCACCGATACTGTTTGGGGAATCGGTTGTGATGCCACCAACCCTGATGCTGTGGCTAAAGTGTATAAGATTAAACATCGCGACGACTCGAAAGCCCTCATCTGTCTTGTTGACAGTGATGCGCGCCTGCAGCGCTACGTGAGAAATGTTCCTGCCGTAGCTTGGGATCTGCTCGATGCAGCCGTGAGGCCGACAACCGTCATCCTTGATGGTGCCGTGAATCTTGCTCCGAATCTCATTTCGGAAGACGGTTCTATCGCCCTGCGCATCACGAGGGAGCCCTTCTCCCATGAACTGTGCTACCGCTTCCAGAAAGCCCTCGTCTCCACAAGCGCTAACATCAGCGGAGAGACAGCAGCACAAAACTATTCAGACATCAGCCAGGAACTGCTCGACAGTGTCGACTACGTTTGCTTCTCCCGCCGTCAGGAGCACAAGCCGCATACGCCCAGCTCCATCATCAAGCTCAAACCAGACGGAGAAGTGACAATCATTAGAAAATAGAGGAGATAGGACATAATCGAGATAATGGTGCTTGATAAGGTCATAGCCTGGAGGGAACATAACCTCAACGACCGTCAGATGACATCGTTGCTGGCTTTCGCCATCGGCGTCTTAGCTTCCCTTGCGGCATATATTCTTCATAAGCTCATCGCCCTGATACAGAGCCTCCTCACCGATAGTTTCGTATCAGATAGAGCCAACTGGCTTTACCTTGTCTTCCCCGTCATCGGCATCTGGCTGACGATGCTCTTTATTAAATATGTGGTGCGTGACAATATCTCCCACGGCATCACACGCGTGCTCTACGCTATCTCCACCAAGCAGTCGAGACTCAAGCCCCACAACTGTTGGACATCCATCGTTGCTTCAGCACTGACTATCGGCTTTGGCGGATCAGTAGGTGCCGAGGCTCCTATCGTACTCACAGGCTCAGCCATCGGTTCCAACCTCGGCCGCATCTTCCGCATGAGCAACCGACAGCTCATGGTGCTCGTCGGCTGTGGTGCCGCAGCAGCTATCGCGGGCATCTACAAGGCACCGATAGCCGGGCTGGTGTTCACCCTTGAGGTACTGATGATTGACATGAACATGGCGTCCATCGTACCGATTCTTATCTCAACCATCACAGCAGATGTCGTGAGCTATATGCTCGCGGGCACCTCAACGATGTTCTCTTTCCGGCTCGACAGTGCATGGAGCGTGGAACGCGTGCCGGGAACAATCCTCCTGGGTGTCTTTTGCGGCTTCGTCAGTCTCTATTTCATGCGGGGAATGACCTGGTGCGAAGGGAAATATGCCAGGTTGCGGAAACATCCTTATGAGAAGCTCTTCATAGGAGGTACCCTTCTGAGCGTACTCATCTTCTTCTTCCCTTCCCTTTACGGTGAGGGATGGAACGGGCTCGCCATCCTGCTGAGCGGCAAGACGCCTACAGACTGGGACCGGATTATGAACGGGTCCGTGTTCTACGGACATTCCGAATTGCTCATTCTCTATATTGGACTTGTGATTCTGACAAAGATCGTAGCTACAGCATCGACCAACGGTGCCGGAGGTTGTGGTGGAACCTTTGCACCCTCTCTGTTCGTTGGAGGCTTCGCAGGATTCTTCTTCTCACGGCTGTGGAACATGGAGATGATCGATGGTTACCTTCCGGAAAAGAACTTTGTGCTCTTAGGCATGGCGGGAGTCATGGCTGGCGTCATGCACGCACCGCTAACGGGTATCTTCCTCATTGCCGAGATTACAGGCGGCTATCAGCTCTTCGTGCCTTTGCTCATCGTGGCCGTGGTCAGCGTGATGGTCATCAGCATCTTCGAGCCCCACAGCATCTATGCCATGCGGCTGGCGCGCGAAGGCAAGCTGCTCACCCACCATACCGACAAGAGTATTCTCACACTGATGAACATGGATCTGGTCATTGAGAAAAATGTCACGACAGTCAAACCCGGACTGAGACTGGGCAAACTTGTCAACGTGTTGTCAAACAGCGACTTCAACTATCTTCCTATTGTGGACGACGACCGTCATCTGCTCGGAGAGATTGACCTGTTGAAGATTCGCCATATTGTCTTCCGCACCGAACTTTATCAGAGATACACGGCTGCCCAGCTCATGACTCCAGTACCGGCCTTTCTCTACAACAATGAGCCGATGGAGAAAGTGATGAAGAAATTTGATAAGACCAATTCAGAAGCGCTTCCTGTGGTTGATATTAACAATCACCTTGTCGGATATATCTCGCGTCTCCGCCTCTACAGTGTCTACCGCAAAATGGTAGCCGACTATTCGGCTGAATAAAAACGGGATGACGTCAAACTTGGACGCATAAATGTGAACGCATTTAACGAATGAACAAAAATTCAATCATCAAGTGTCCGTTGACAGATATAATAGCGGAAAATAGTACGAACGTGGGAAAAAATGCGTACCTTTGCAAAGAGTTAGCGGATAATATATTCGCAAGCAATTCTTTGAAAGAATATTCAACATGTCATTTCCAATACATATTGACATCTTAGAGCTGATTATCAAGGGCATCATTATTGGTGTCGCTGCATCGGCTCCTATGGGTCCCGTTGGCATTCTCTGTGTTCAGCGCACACAGAAGAAAGGACGCTGGTATGGCTTCGCCACAGGCGTTGGTGCTTCCATCAGCGACTTGATTTACGCTTTGATATCGGGCTTTGGTATGTCGTTTGTTGTCGACTTCATCAATAACCCGGTTTACAAGTTTTATCTGCAGCTTGCCGGCGGAGTGATGCTGTTAGTCTTCGGACTTATCAGCTTCTTCAGTAATCCTCTGAAGAACGCACGTCAGGGAGGACAGAAAGAAAAGGGTACGCTTATTCACAATGGTGTGACAGCTTTCCTGATCACATTTTCCAACCCGCTGATTATCCTGCTTTTCCTTGCACTCTTTGCACAGTTCAACTTCATCATCCCCAACCAGCCCCTGCTCATGGCGGTGGGCTATGCATCTATGATAGGCGGTGCCTTGCTATGGTGGTATGGACTGACCTGGCTGGTAGACAAGATCCGGGGAAAATTTGATGTCAATGGAATTCTTATTATCAATAAGGTAATTGGAGCCATCGTG
>CALJCU010000048.1 GCA_938023885.1 uncultured Prevotella sp.
TTTGTAAAAGGTATAGGTGCTGCCTTCCCAGGTATCGAGCTTCTTCCCCTGATCCACAGCATCGGTTTTGTAGAGCACATCGCCCATCGATGGGCGCACATCCACCACAATATCGGTAAATCCGGCTGCTTTAACCTTTTCCAAATCGGCCTGGATGTTCTCCTTGCTGTTGGCATAACGGGGGAAGTTGGCCGCTGCATCAATCCAGACATAACGCGGCTTTGCTGTCACTGTCGTTGTGTCCTCGTTGCCGTCCCACGTCCATTTGCTCAAAATATCCTCGTGATCCTTAGTGCTGCAGGAGGCGAAGACGCCTCCCATGCAGCAAAGAGTCATGAGTATGATTGAAAATAACCTGTTGGTTTTCATACTATCGATGTTTTATTTCTTGATACAGTCAACCTGGATGCCGCCAAACGAAAGGTGAGTGTTGGAAGCATAGAAGATATAGAGGAAGTAACCGTCATCAGAAGGTGTAACAAGCACATCGGCAAAGCGGCCGTCACTGGCGTAACCTACCGAACCGAAATCATCAGGAATGGTATATGCATATTTCAGCATTGCACTGCCGTCTGTTGTCCCAGTAACCGAAGCCGGACTGCTTGCATCGTAGAGATAGAGATGACCGGGCAAACCCCAGTCGGGCCAGTAACCCATCTCAAAGAGTGCGAGATAACGGGCATTGTTGAACGGACGCACATCCACGGCTGCCGTGTTGTAGCCCCAGGCATTGCCACCGTTGTCTTGCACGAGATTCGTCGTATTCTTCCAGTCGGAGAGATAATACATCTGACAAGCACCGCTCTGATAGTAGTCGACGATGGACCCGCTCTTACCTTCGGCATCCATAGCTACGACCTTAGCAGCATCGTCCTGACCACCCCAGGCTGCTGGCACCGACATGAGAATATTCTCCGGGCTGCCCGCCTTGCCGTCTTTCACGATCCAGCGGATGGCATTCGTACAACTGTAAGGAGTAGCCGTAATAACAGCATTACTGTTCAAGTCGCCTTGCACATGCAGACGGGCACCGATACCCACACCGAGGCCGTTGGCATAAGAGATAAGCTTTGTAGGAGCCTTCGTCACGTCGTTGGTCTTATAGATATTAAGTGTCTGACCGTTGTCGGCATAGTTGCAGATCAACATGTTACCGGCATTATCACTTGTGATAGCTCCCGTAGCTTTGGCATCACCCAAGGCAATGGTTCCGACCTTTGAGCCTGTGGCCTTACGGAAATACTGCGGAGCGCTGCCGTCTCCTAAGTTAAGGACAACATAGTTGCCGATACATGCCAAAGTAGGATGGATGGAATTCGGATTAGCTACACCAAGTGTTGTCATATCGTTGACGAACAGCTCCTTCTCGCTGCCCGCACGATAACCGTTATCAATCTTCGGCGGAATCTGCTTCATGACTTTGTAGACTGACTTGTCCACACCGTTATCAGCAGTAACTGTGAACTCGAAGCCGTCGTTAAAGTTGTGTGGGACAGAAGGATCTGGAGATATCGTTGCATGCGGATCGAGTACGACATCAGCCGTCATTTCCGACAGGTCAGAAGCAGTGACAAGCGAGATAGTCTTGCTGTCCTCATCAATAACACCCGTAAGGTCGCCCGGCTCTGCCATGAAACTCTTGATGGCACACTTGCTCAAATGGGTGAGCTGACCGGAGATCGTAATCTTCTTCCGGGTACCATAAGGATCGGTATAGGTGAACTCATTCTTCTTCGTGAGGTCTAGCACCCCCAAACCCGGTGAGAGGAAGCAGTTGTTCTCCAACTTCGCCGTCACCTTCATCGCCTTCATATCCTCGGAAGGCACATTGTCGCTCTCCTCCGGATAATAATAAGGTATAGGAATGACATAGTCGGTCGTCTCCGATGAGGTAGTGGACAGTTGGGCCGCCAACTTATCCCGATAGGTACCACTCGTGAAATAAGCCGACAAGCTGGTGATACCCTCACGGTTGGCTGTAGGAGCTACGTTCTCTTCGTCAGCACAGCCCGTGAAAGCAAGCGCCAGGGCAAGCATCAGCCCGGTATTTAATATTTTGGTTTTCATAATTGACAATATTGTTAATGTTATGAATACATACTACTTCCACTCACTGAACTGCTCGATATCCTTGTTGTTGTTGAGTTCTTTCTCCGGGATAGGCAAGCGGTTCATCTTAGCAGGATAGTTGAGATCCTCATCGTCAACATCGACATAGGTGTAACGGAACTTCCCTTCAGCCAGTTTCTCTATCTTCAGGCCATGACGCCGGATACCGGTGAAAGCTGTCGTGGAGAGTCCCCAGCGGCGCATGTCCCAATAATAGAGACCCTCATAGGCAAGCTCCACCTTGCGCTCATGGCGCAGTGCCTCGTCGCTATAGCTCTTAATACCAGGAAGATCTACGCGAGAACGGACCTGATTGATCAGTTCCATAGCCTTCGTATCGTCACCCAAGTTGTGGCAAGCCTCAGCCTCATTGAGCAACACTTCAGCAAGGCGGAAAGCGATCCAAGGCTGGATAGAGTTCTGTGTGATGCTGAAATCGTGATTCTCGTCAACAAGCTTGCGCAGATAATAGCCGGTCGTAGTGCGGCCTTCCGTGACAGCGTCAGTCTTCCACGTAGCCCAGCCATCTATCCCGTCAACATAAGGCTCGATGGTACGCTTGCGCCATGAAGCGCCATTGTAAAGGATTGTAGCCTGGAAGCGCGGCTCAAGTTCATCATAAGGCGGGTTCTCCAACGTGCCTTCGGTCGTATGCCATGTGGACCAGTCTACTTTCGACCCGTCGGCTTTCTCATACTCCTCGACCATGTCCTGTGTCGGCGTGCCATAACCGCCATACATCGTCATGCCCGCAGTCTTATGGTCACCACCGGGAGCATAATAGCCGTCGAAGTTGTGCGTTACACTGGCGTCGGCACTGTAAGAATACATATAAATAGCCTCCGTATTGCCCGAAGCCTTGAAAGCATCGGCATAATTGATTGTAAGCTTATAACCCATAGCCGTCACAGCCTCAGCAGCTTCTTTCACTGCCTTCCAGTTCTTGCAATAGAGCATGGCGCGTGACATCAGCGCATAAGCGGCACCACTCGTCAGACGGCCGTTGTTTGTCGTAGAGTTTGGCAGGTTCTGAGCGGCATAGAGCAGGTCCTCATAGACGTAGTCCCAACAGTCGTCAGCTGTATTGAGTACATGATCCGTACTGATCTTTGAGAGGCCATCATCATAAATAATGGCCTGGCCATAGCGCTTGAGGAGCTCATAGTAGTACATACCCCGGAAGAATCTCAGTTCGCCTTCGTATTGCTTCTTTACAGATTCGTCAAAGGAACTATTCTTGAGTTTGGCCAGTGCCTCGTTAACGCGACGAATCTCTTCATAAGTTGTTTCCCACACACCCATATAAGTATCGGTGTAACTTGGGGTAAGGACGATACCACCATAGGAGATCTCATTCGGGATATAGCATTCGGAGTTATAGTTCATATTGCCGTACTTGAACTCATCGGTCAATCCTTCTGTCAGACCTGCCAAGCACTGGTAGTTGCTGAAACTGCCCAAGTAAGGAATGTCGGCATAGAAATAGTTGATGGCCAGCTCAGCGTATTTTGTGTTGCTCCACACCAACTTGTCACTGGCCTGATCGGTAGGGTCAATGTCAAGGAAACTGTTGCAGGAGGTCAGTCCCGAAGCAGCGATGAGGAGACCTGCAATAATATATCTCGTTTTCATAATAAGCTGTTTTAATAGTTTAGAACGTGATATTTACACCTTAGAACGTGAGGTTCACGCCACCCATGAAAGTGCGCTGTTGTGGATAATAACCGTTGTTCACACGAGGTGACTCCGGATCAACACCGGTAGGAAGACTGTCTATCGTGAAGAGGTTGGAACCTTCCACATAGATCCGGATAGTCTCGATGCCGATGGCACCCGTCCACGTCTTTGGCAGTGTGTAACCGAACTGCAGGGTCTTCAGCCTTACATAGTCGCCTTTCTTATTCCAGAAGCTTGAAGCGAGACCGTTGTTGCCGCCATGAGAGACAGTTCCGAGCGTGATGCGCGGATACTTGGCATTGGGATTATCCTCACTGTAAGAGTTCTGCACCAGCCAGAGCGGAGAGTTGGCTCCTTCCTTGAAGGTCTGGCTCCAGACGGTGTTGTCATCGTAACCATTATAATAAGTACCTAACAGCGAGACATCAAACTTGAAACCTCCGGTGAACTGAGCATTGAGGTCGAAACCGTTCCAACTGGCACTGACGTTCAGACCGGCCATAATCTTCGGTCGGTTGCTGCGGCCGAAACGGCCTCTATCCTGTTCGTCAATGACACCGTCACCATTGAGGTCCCTGCATTTGATGTCGCCGACATTGGGACGCGTGCCATACCATGCGGAGTTGGTAATCTCCTCTTCTGAACGGTAAAGACCGTCAGCAAGCCAGATGTAAGTAGCATCGACATCTGTGCCCACTACTTTACGCCATTCCTGCGTGTTCGGATCATCGGGATAGCGAAGCCACTTGCTCGTAGCCCAAGTCATGTTGAGACTGGCTGAATAGTGGAAAGGCTTGCCGCCAAGGTTGAACTTGTTGCGGTGAGACACCGTCCACTCAAGTCCATAGTTGCAATAGCGGTTATAGTTGGCGTAAGTAGTATAGTAGCCACCCATAGACGGTGCCTTATCGCCTCCCATATAGGTAAGGATATCGTAGTTGAGGTTATAGAACCAGTCGAATGACAGTCCGAGCTTGCCGTCCCACAGGGTAGCGTCAAAGCCGGCATTGGTAGAGCGGGTCTTTGCCCAACTCAGATTGGGGTTGGCTACTCCCGAGGTATAGAGCGAACTGACGGTATTTCCGCCAATAACACGATTAGTCCCAAAAGAATAGGTGCTCAAAAATGAATAAGCTGTCACATCGTCATTACCCAACAGACCGATAGATCCGCGAATCTTCAGGTCATTGAGCCAAGAGTGCGTGCGCTCCATGAACTTCTCGTTGGAAATACGCCAGCCGGCAGAGAAAGACGGGAAGAAGCCCCAACGCTTGCCCGACACGTTACCACTGAACTTGTAAGAGCCATCGTAACGGCCACTGAACTCTGCGAGATAGGTATCGGCATAATCATATTTCAGACGAAACACATAACCGGCTGTGCGTATATGACC
>CALJCU010000049.1 GCA_938023885.1 uncultured Prevotella sp.
GTAAGAAGCTGCAACGTTCTCTTTTGTCTGCTTACTTCCTGATGATATCCTTGAACTGTCATGCATCAAGGCGCCTAGCGTTAAGCCGCCTACTAATATGCTGGCAACTGCTGATACAGCGGCGGCACGATAACGGTACCACCAAGAGACAGTCCTTGTGACGGGCTTATTACTATGTGTCTGGACTGCCTTTCTGTATGCAGCAGATTCTATCTTATTGAAAAGACGGGGAGCCATTGTGTCAAAATAACTTTCTGGCACACGGAAATGCTCTTGCTTCCCAAAGTTTTTCTTGATATAATATTCGTCTTTAGAATACATTTCTCTTCTCTTTTTCTTCTTTGACGAATAAAATACCTAGAGGTTTAATTAGTGTTCACTGAAAAAAGATCATGCATATCTTGTCAGCGAGATCGGACCTGTCTGTCCGGCTTGGAGACCGTAGAGCCGGGAGAATCCTGATCTTTGTCTTTGTCTTTGTTCTTGTTCTTCCCTGCTTCTGCTTTCCCGCGCTGCTCTTCTTTAAGAAGTCTTGTGGTCATTTTGTTGATCTCTACTTATGCGCTTACGGACAGTAACGAAAAGAGAGGGATCGAATAATAGGCTTGTCGGTGAGTTCCGAAAGGCCACACATATATTGCATGTAGGGATTCTCTCATATTATCTGAATAGTCTCCTCTCCAGACAAGTTTTTGAGCAAGCACTTTCAAATTAAAGACGTGACTTCGACATGAACATGTAGACACGGGCCGTGTTACTTGGATTCCTGGAAAGTTCTGTCCGTACCTGGACACCATACCCCGAGCAGAACTCCTTCAGATCCTTCGTCTCACAGCACAGCTGATACAGGTCATAGACTTCCTGATAATTGACTTTCTCTTTCGGTATAACTTTCATTTTTTAAAGTTGATGCCGCAAAGGTAATATTTTTAAGAGCCAGTGTCAAGGTGAAAAATATTTTTGGATAACTCAGCTATCAGCTTATACTTAATATTTGAACCATCTTGTGGTGGATCAGCCAAATGGATAATTTTTATCTTCAAGACATACGAAAATCCTTTTTCAAATTTGAATCCTTCAATTGAATACATTGGAATTGTCTTCCATTCAAAAGTGCCAATTTATCTTATTTCAATTCCGTCAACGGTATCAGAGTCACCCCAAATTTTACATGGAACAATATGTGAAGCGACCTCTATAGTCATATCTTCAGACCAATTTTGAGATCTGCCGCAACTACTATGGCCGTGACTCCCGTGCTTCCATCATCCTACAGATGCTTCTCATCGGCGGCTTCAAAGGCAAGGAGGTCGCCACCCAACTCGGCATCTCTCCCTCTGCTGTCGCCCAGCGCTTCCACAAGATGATGAACGAAGTCGTCATCCCCTACTTCAAGCGCTATTACGAGGTACCGATGGAGTCCGCTTGCATGGAAGTGGACCAATCGGTCATGGCGATGCCAATGCCAGGAACATTATCTTATTTACAACATACTATGCAACCCTACTATTGAGTACCCGTTCCGCAGCATGGTCTTTCTGGACCCAGTCCTTGTATCCGCTCAGGATATTCATGTAGTTCTTCTCAAGAGTATCGCCATTGATGCCATAAGTCCACCCTAAGGCCCTGGCTGTTATTGCCTCATTATCCAAGCGTTCTCTTTAAAAAAGCACGAAATCCTTCGAATACCGCGTTTCCGGGTGAGACAGTTCATACCTGTCAGTCAAGTCTACAATGAATGTCGTTCCATCCGGTTTAAGCCAACGACGGCGCTGCACATGGAGTATCATATCATGCGATAAGTATGGACTGGGAAGTCCAACAGTTGCTTTTCTTCTGTATAGCCATTGCTTATGGTGTCACTCATGTCGGAGGTCCTGTTGTCATGTTCCCTCAGATAGACATGCAGTTGTTTCTTGAAGAGTTTATCCTCATTGTCCAATGTCTCTTCGACTTCTACTGCGTCAAAGTAATCAAGGACACCGGGAGGCAAAAAGAAACTTGCCAAAGTCTTTAATACGTCATCTTGCTGCTTCATGGTGCAAAGGTAACTAGAAAAGTCGTATCTGCAACACAAAACTTGCTTCCTATCGTCAACCTATACCCACAGAAAATTTCTTATGCGCCGTCAATTGCTTATTCTTATTCTGCGATGTATATGTGTACTCCTTTAATACTACCAGGAGTATCGTTGGAGCCTGTGGATTGCACAAAACAAGAAAAATGAGAAAAACATGAAGAAAAACTAAAAAGAATCAAGGCTTTTTCGTAACTTTGTTGGGCATTAGAATTAGAGTATTATAAAAGGATATTATGAAGGTTGGACTATTCATCCCTTGCTATGTCGATGCCCTTTATCCGGAGGCCGGCGTGGCTACCTATAAACTCCTGAGACATTTCGGTATCGATGTCGACTACCCTGAGAAGCAGACATGCTGTGGACAGCCAATGGGCAATGCCGGATTCGAGAATATGGCCGCACCGTTGGCTGACAAGTTTGAACAGATGTTTAAAGGCTATGACTATGTGGTGGCGCCGTCTGCCTCATGTGCAGCTTACGTGCGCTGTTATTACCCACATCTGCTCAAGGGTAACAATCACCCGTGCACCGTTCCCGGTCATACGATGGATATCGTGGAATTTCTTCATGACATACTGAAAATCAGGGAACTGCCGGGGTCGTTTCCCCATGCCGTAAGCGTTCACAACAGCTGCCACGGTGTGCGGGAGCTCGGTCTTTCTGCACCCTCAGAACGCAACATCCCGCCTTACAACAAGATCATAGACCTGTTGAAACTCAAGAACGACATCACCATCCACGAGCCTGAGCGTAAGGATGAGTGCTGCGGCTTTGGCGGCATGTTCGCTGTGGAGGAACCCGCCGTCTCTATCCGTATGGGAGAGGACAAGATTATGCGCCACATGGCTACAGGCGCAGAGTATATCACAGGTCCCGACTCTTCTTGCCTCATGCATATGGAAGGTATCGCACGCAAGGAGCACAAAACCATCAAGTTTATTCATGTAGCACAGATTTTAGCAGCAGGATTATGAGTACAGAACATTCGAGAAGAGCAAAGGAGATTCTCAAGAACCGCGATAAGGTAACCCGTCACGACCAGACCTTCTGGGGTGTACGTGAGGGTCACGACCGCATGATGCACGGACTGCCCGAGTGGGAGTCACTACGTGACCATGCCTCACAGATAAAGATGCACACCGTCACCCATCTTGCCGACTACCTCGAGCAGTTCTCCTCGCAGTTGGAGAGCCGTAGCGTCATCGTCCACTGGGCCAAGGATGCCGACGAACTCAATGCCACAGTCTACGACATTCTCAAGAGCCACAAGGCGACGAAAATGGTGAAATCGAAGTCGATGCTCACCGAGGAGTGCGGACTCAACCCTTACCTCATGAGCCGTGGCATCGATGTGGTGGAGACCGACCTCGGCGAGCGCATCCTACAGCTCATGCACCGCAAGCCCGCTCACATCGTCATGCCCGCCATCCACATCACGAAGGAAGAGGTTGCCGGCTGCTTCGAGAAAGAGGGGATCAGTCCGGAAAAAGGCAATTGCGACCCGACTTACCTCACTTACTGTGCCCGTAAGAGTCTGCGGCATGAGTTCGAGGAGGCACAGGCAGGACTCACCGGCTGCAACTTCGGTGTAGCGAAGACAGGAGACATCGTGGTGTGCACCAATGAGGGGAACGCTGATATGACAACCTCCATGCCAAAGCTCCATATCGTGACGATGGGTATCGAAAAACTCGTACCCGACTACGACTCACTCGCAGTCTTCCAGCGTCTGCTCTGCCGTTGTGGCACAGGTCAGCCCACGACAGGCTTCACCTCTCATTTCCGTCAGGCCCGTCCGGGTGGAGAGATGCATGTCGTGCTGCTTGACAACTGGCGCAGCGATGCCGTCGCTGACCCTGAGCATTGGCAAACGCTAAAATGTATCCGTTGCGGTGCCTGTATGAACACGTGTCCCGTCTACCGCCGTTCTACGGGTGCCAGTTACACGTATTTCATCCCCGGACCTATCGGTGTGGACCTGGGCATGCTTAAGGATCCACGCAACTATTCCGACAACGTATCGGCCTGCTCGCTATGCATGAGTTGTGACAATGTGTGCCCTGCAGAGGTCGCTCCCGGCTCACAGATCTATCTGTGGCGACAGAGACTCGACAAGTTAGGAAAAGCCAATAAACTAAAAAAGGTGATGTCGGAAGGCATGAGCCTGCTCTTCAATCATCCCAACCTCTACAATACAGCACTTTTGTTCGCGCCTTTGGCTAACTATGTGCCCGATGCCATGACTCATTTTTCGAACCTCAACCCCTGGGGTATCGGTCATAAGAAGCCTGTCTTTGCCAAGAAGAGTTTCCATCAGTGGTGGAAAAAAAATAAGAATTCCTTTTCCCTTTAACTCATCCCGGCCAAGGGGGGAGAGGATTCATTACCACCTAGCACCTGTTACCGTCTAACACCTTCTTAACAATACATACACAATGACGGGTACGCCGACGAGCGGAGTCACGGCATTCAATGGAAGAGCGGTGCCATCAGAAGGCAACGTGATGATGACATTACAAAGCAAAGCAATGGTTGATCCCATGAGAATAGTCATAGGCAATAGGACTCGATGGTCATTAGTAGCCGTATAGAGTCGGGTAATGTGTGGCACAGCAAGAGCTATGAAAGCAATCGGCCCACAGAATGCCGTCACGACAGCTGTGAGAAGGCCTGTAACCAGAAGCAGGATATTTCGGATTCGCCGTACATTGATTCCCATACTCTCCGCATATTGAGGACCTAAGAGCAATGCGTTAAGCGGTTTGATCAACAAGAGCGTGGCGAATGTGGCAGGAACCGCAAGCGTTGCAAAGAGCGGCATGCCTTCGAGACCCACGTTCGTGAAGTCTCCCATGCCCCAGACCACGAAACAATGTACTCCTTCCTCCGTAGCCACGGAGTTGAGCAACGTGATGATACTTGAACAAAAGTAACCAACCATCATACCGATAATGATAAGCATCACCGAACTGCGAACCTTACGACTGAAAAACCAGATAATCAACGTGACAGTCATGGCCCCAAGGAAGGCGGCCACAACAGATGACACCTGGCCTAACATTCCTCCAGCGATCAGCCCGGGCGCCAGCGTGAGCAAGGCTACAGCCAAGGAGGCTCCACCCGTCACACCGAAAATATCGGGTGCGGCAAGCGGGTTACGGAAAGCCGTCTGAAGCAGCAGTCCACTCACAGCAAGTGCACCCCCGGAAAGCAGTGCCGTGAGGGCTTGCGGCAGGCGACTTGAGAGAATGATTGTGTTGCTGATGTCATCTCCTTTTCCCAACAGTGTTTTTACGACTTCGTCCATGGGGATCACCACACTACCATGGAAGAGCGAAAGGAGAAAAAGGAAAACACAAGCAATGAGCAATAAGATTCGTTTCAACATGTCTTCTAATGAATTTCCGAAGCCGCCTATTACTTTAACCTTTGGTAATACCGCAACTTCCCGAGTTTCGCCTCCGGATGTAGCAGAATGATCATCTCGCGTAAGAGATAATCGGGCCGCCAGCTCACCTCCTCAAAGTAAGGCACTACCGAACAGTTGCACACATAGATCTGTCCGGTTTTCATAGCCTTCAGCACACTGTAGCCCTTGCATTCCTGCAACAGCGTCTGCCTGGTCAGGGGCTGCGGACCATTGTATTTCAGTGCCCACACGTCACTTTGTCCGGCCTTGGCGATGACTTGTTCCAGCGACAAAGGCAGACTGCCACTATGCCGGTCGTCGGCAAAGGCATAGCGTCCGTGAGCATCACGGATCAGCGCTGCTAT
>CALJCU010000050.1 GCA_938023885.1 uncultured Prevotella sp.
TGCTTTAAGTCCATAAACTATAGGTCTATTGGTTTATTATAATATCTCTGGAATAAAAGTTGGTTTTGTTTTTGTTTGCAAAGTTTGAGAAAATCCATTAAAAACGGGGGAACAGAACGTGAATAATAGGGCACAATTCGTTAATTCAGCATGTTTCTTTAACAAGTAACAGTTTCCTCACAAAATATGGCCGAGCACAATAAAAAGCGCGGACGGGTAGCCACTGAAGGCCGCTCTTGCACTGGGAGAAGATCTTCTGCCATCACCCGCAAAATATATTCCTTGTCTGTCATCGTGACACGGACACGGAAAGATCTATTTCTCCCACATCTATGACATCAACCCCATCATCGACCAGATGGGCGTAGGAGATACTTGGGTCGCCGCCTTCATCCATGCCCGCCAGCAGTGGCCCGATGATGACCGTCACTGCCTCGAATTCACTGTGGCAGCCTCTGCGCTCAAAAACACGGTTACAGGCGACCAGAACCTCATCACGGAAGACGAGATCCCGGAGACGATGAAATGAAAAGGTGGTAGGGAATTTTGTACTTCGCGCTTTCTTTAACGACAATTGCCGTTAATTGACCGTTAATTGACAAAAATATTAATAATCAATTAACGGGCATTGATGGAAATTAATGTTTATAAGAGCTAGGAATACAATATTTTGTCTCTTGGGTAAAATATTTATAGGCTAATAGCGTTTAGATAATATATACCACATAAAACATGCCTATGACGCAAGTTATACTCCAAGAAAGACAGCCATCAGAACTGTCGCTTTACATCATTCGTGAAGTTGCACGCCAATACAAATACTTCAAAAGCAAAAGCAACAAAAAGTTCTTTGCCTTTGATCCTCCTTTGATTAACGCAAATTGATAAGATGGAAAGACAGACATTGGTATCTCCCTCATTGTTAGCAGCTGACTTCACCGATTTGAAATCAGACATCGACATGATTAACCGCAGTGGGGCCGACTGGCTTCACTGCGACGTGATGGACGGTGTGTTTGTACCGAACATTTCCTTTGGCTTCCCTGTTATTGAAGCCATCCACAAGATATGCCATAAGCCCCTCGACGCTCACTTCATGATTGTCAAACCGGAGAGGTATATCAACACGGCCGCCAAGGCGGGTGTATCTGTTATGACCGTTCATCAGGAAGCCGCCCTCCACCTCCACCGTACCGTTTACCAAATTCATGAGACAGGCATGAAAGCCGGTGTAGCCTTAAATCCTTCTACTCCGGTCAGCACGCTTGAGGACATCATCGAAGACGTAGATCTCGTCTTGCTCATGAGCGTGGATCCGGGCTTCGGTGGTCAGAAGTTCATTGAGAACACCATCAGCAAGGCGCATCGTCTCGTCAAGCTTATCGCTGAGAGCCATTCTAAGGCATTTATCGAGGTAGACGGAGGTGTGAACAAAGAGACGGCTCCACGGCTCGTAGCAGCAGGTGTGAATGTTCTCGTCAGTGGCAGCTACGTGTTCAAAGCGCCACAACCCGAAGAGGTTATCAGAGAACTGAAAAAAATAGGTGTCAGATGATAAATGACAGGTGACACCTAAATTCCCTACAGATCGTTGAAGTTGATATCCTTCTCCGTCTTTTCTTTCTTTGTCGACCTCTGCTTCTGTGTATCAGAGCTCTTCCTGCCAGTGGTATTACCTGACTTTGACTCAGGGGAACCGGCATTACCCTCCGGATTTTCATTCGATACCGGCTCACCGTTCTCATCGAGAATCACTTCCTCATTGCTTATCACGCGCGAGCTGTCCGTTCTTGTCGTATCGCGTTTAACTTTCGGCGCATAACTCTGACACATATACATGCCGGACGTAACACCGTCGTCATCCGCAGGCTTGCGGAAATGACCATGATACTTCTTGAACGCCGAATCATTCATGACAGAATGGAGGAACTGGCCGACGATAGGCAGAGCCGTCCGAGCGCCTTGCCCCAACGCACCTGTCCGGAAGTGGATACTTCGATATTCGCCTCCTACCCATGCTCCTACAACGAGATTCGGACTCACGCCCTCGAACCAGGCATCGGAGTGGTTGTTGGACGTACCCGTCTTTCCACCGAAATCAGTATCATTATGCCCACCGGCGTAAGCACTGGCAAGCAATCCCTGGCTCGTGCCGCCCAGATCATGCGTACCGGCCATGAGCATCTGCTGCATGAGGAACGCACTCTTATAAGGGATAACCTGTTCAGCCTCCGTGTTGTTCTCGTAAACCGTCTTGCCGTTCTTATCCACAATCTTCGTGATGATGACAGGATCGTGGTGCATACCGTTGTTGGCTACTGTGCAGTAGGCATCCGTGAGCTCCAGCAGCTGCACATCGCTCGAGCCCAGAGCCAATGAAGGTTCATCGTCAAGCGGACTCCTGATACCCATCTTCTCGGCCGTTTCAATGATCCGGTTGATGCCGACCTCCTGACCGAGGCGCACAGCCACAGAGTTGATACTCCTGGCAAAGGCACTCTTCAGCGGAATAGAATCGCCCGAGAACGTACCGCTGGCGTTCGTTGGCGTCCACGTCACGACCTGCTTCTTAATCTTGTCATATACCTGCATGGAGATATACTCATCGCGGCGCTTGTCGCAAGGTGTGAGGCCCTGGTTCATAGCCTCCGTATAGACGAAGAGCTTGAACGTCGAACCTGGCTGACGCTCTGCCGTCACCTTATCATATTTCCACGACTTAAAGTCAATATCACCGACCCAAGCCTTCACGGCACCCGTCTGAGGCTCCATGGCTACCATAGCACAGTGCATGAATGTCACCATGTACTTGATAGAGTCCTCAGAGGTCATATCCTTCATGATGGTACCCTTGTTATAGTCGAAGACCCTCACCGGATGCACCCAGTCACGGTAATAATAGTTGACCGAATCGGGATTGTTCGGGAACTTTGCCAGCAGTGCTTTGTAAAAAGGCTGACGCTGAGCTATCTGGTCGATGAATCCAGGTATCTCCTGACCGTTCTCATCACGCCACGGTGCCTGCCGCAGCCAGTTTTTCGACTGTTTGCGGTAGATGCTCCAGTGGTTATTGAAGTTCTGCTGCACAATCTTCATCTGTTCATGGGCAGCCTTCTCCGCATAATTCTGCATACGGGAGTCGAGCGTCGTATAAATCTTCAGACCGTCACTGTAGAGGTCGTACTTGGGACCGCCATCGTCGTCCTTAAAGTTCTCCCGGAAGTAATCTGCCACATACTCGCGGAAATACAGCGCCTTACCGTCATAGTTTTCCTCCACCTTGAAGTGCAGGACGATAGGCAGCTGCTGCAGCGAGTCGCACTGTTCAGCATTCAGGTCACCATGATGAAGCATGTTGGCAAGCACCACATCGCGACGTTTCCTGCTGTTTTCCGGGTTCGTCTTAGGGTTATACATCGACGTAGCTTTCAGCATACCCACAAGGACAGCACAATCCTGTGTGGAGAGGCTGTCGGGGGTTGTACCGAAATAGGTACGGGCTGCGGTCTTAATGCCATAGGCGTTATTGCCGAAATCCACCGTGTTGGCATACATCGTGATGATGTTGCGCTTGTTATAGACAGTCTCCAGCTTCGTGGCGATGATCCATTCTTTACTCTTGACGATGAGTATTTTCAATCCCGGAATTTTACCAAGAAGACCGGTCGAATACTGAGAGCGTACACGGAACATGTTCTTGGCAAGCTGCTGGGAGATGGTCGAGGCCCCACGGCCATCATGACGCAGCACGGCATCCTTCATCGCAGCGAAGAGGCCCACAACGTCGACAGCCATACCCCGCGGACGCTTATAGAAACGCTCATCCTCCGTATCAATCAGCGCCTTGAAGAAAGCAGGGTTAATCTCATCATATTTGACAGGGGAACGGTTCTCGTTGAAATACTTGCCGATAAGCTTACCGTCGGCACTGTATATCTCTGATGCCTGGTTGGAAGGCGGGTCAAGGATACCTGAGAAGTAGCCTGGGCTCTTACCGAACAGCCAGAGGAAGTTGATGTCTACAGCTCCAAGATAAATGAAAATGAAAGCTATAAACGACACGAACGCCACGAGCGCCTTTGTGTACCAGGGCTTGCCGACGTACAAGCTCTTGTACCACGGCCAGAAAGCCTTCATCTTGCGCCATGCCCAACGCACGACCTTAGCGATTTTCTTCATAAAGCACTTTTGTCAAAATTCCAATGGGAATCTGATATATTTATTACCGTGCAAAGATACCCATTCTCCACTAAACAGCCTACTGATAGAAAGGTTTTTATATTTTGTTAAAGCATTCCTGTGTCATACAACAAACAGAAAAAGGGAGCTGCCTCACGGCACCTCCCCCTTGATAGACTACAGAGGAAGGAGAACATCCCTCCCTTGATATAAGAATTAGGTATGAATTATCTTGTTACATCCTTTGTGATGATACCCGCCTTCGTAGTCTGCAGGAAGCGGACAATATTCCGGATCTCCTTTCCGTCAGGCACCTGTTGCCGGATCTGCAGTGTGGCATCGAAGGTACTGTTCTTACTGTGAAAGAGCAGACGATAGGCACTGGCCACGTGTTTCTGCACCTTCTCGTCGATGTGCCAGGTACCCATCATCGGATCGTTAGGCCCCGTATATTCGATGGGGTTACCACCGGCTATGGCATAAGGCGGCACATCATGAGAGAAACGGGTTCCGGTCTGGAGCATGGCGAGGTCACCCACACGCGTGCCGGCATTCTCGATAACCGAGGAACTGTAGATGACACCGTTGCCTATCTCACAGTCACCGGCAATTTTCGTGCCGTAGCCGAAGACGTTATGGTCCCCGATCTTCGTATCATGAGAGATATGCACACTCTCCATAAGGAAGTTTCCGTTGCCGATGATGGTCTTACAGCCCTCATGGGTAGCACGGTTGATGATGACATTCTCACGGATGACATTGTCGTCGCCAATCCCGACCTCACTGCGCTCACCACGGAAGTCGAAATCCTGCGGCAGAGCACCTATGACCGTGCCCTGATGCACTTTGTTGTTCTTGCCCATCTTCGTGCCATTGAGGATACTGACAAAAGGGAAGATGACGCAGTTGTCACCTATCTCCACATAGTCTTCGATGAACACGAAGGGGAATATCTTAACGTTATCGCCGATCTTCGCCTTTGGCGATACCACGGCATTGTTACTGATCTGATTCATAGCTTTCATGTTTTAGGTGTCAGGTGATAGCTGTTAATGGTATGCCTGCCAAACTCTTGAAAGTAACCATTAGCACCCAACATCCAACAATTATCACCAATAATTACTTCGCCCCTCCTCCGAGTGCATAATAGAGGTTGACGACGGCCTGCATCTTGTAGAAGTCGTCCTGCACCTGGTTGAGCTGTGCATTGAGAAGATTACTCTCCGCCGTGATGACCTCGAGATAAGTGGAGCCTGCACTTGCCATCAACATACGTGTGTCTTCCACGTTCTGCTTGAGCACTTTGGTGCGCTGCTCCTCTATCTTACTCTTCTTTTCGGAAGCATTGTAGAGCACGAGGGCGTTGCTGACCTCAGAGCCTGCCGAGAGCACGCTGTTCTGCCACGTGTTGTAAGCCTGCTTATACTGATCCTCAGCCGCACGGAGACCCGCCTTGAGCTGACCTTTCATGAAGATAGGCTGCGTCAGGGCACCGACTGCAGAGAGAAGCATCTTACCCGGATTGGTGATACCCATGCCGCCACTGTTCGTATAGGAACCTGTAGCACTGATGGTCAGTGAAGGATAGAACCTTGCACGCGCTGCCTCCACATTGTAGAAGCAGTTGGCAAGGGCCATCTCATTGGCATGGACATCGGCACGGTTGGAGAGCAGTTGGATGCCGACACCTGTGGAGAACGCCGAAGGCAGGCTCTGTGCCTCAAGCGTGGAACGGGGGATGGCATGTGCCTGCTGACCCATGAGCAGCGAGAGACTGTTCTCTGTCTCACGGATCTGTCGCTTCAGATCCTCTTTCTGCGTCTGCACGGAGAGATAATTGCTCTCAGCGCTCTGCACGGCCGTGGAGCGTACGCCCTGCACTGTCTGATGCTGGATCTTCATGATGTCCCATGTGTTCTTGGTCAATGTCTCCATGTCATTGACAATCTTCAATTGCTTGTCGAGCATCAGAAGGGTGTAATACATGTTAGCGACATTGGCGATAAGCCTCGTCTGCACCGCCACCTGATAGTCTTTCGACCGCAACATTGTCATCTGTGCGGATCGCTTGGCTGCTGTGAGGTTGCCAAAGAGGCTGGCATCCCAACTGGCATTGACCGGCAGCGAGTAGGTCTTTGTTGCTTTCTGACCGTCCCACGATGCAATCGTTCCCTGGGGCGTGAACGTGAAGCCGGGCAGAAAGGCAAGCTTGGCTGCCTTCAGCTGAGCCTCGGCGATGTCCACATTCAATGCGGCATTAAGCAGGTCGGGATTATTGGAGAGGGCCGTCTCGATAATTGTCTGAAGCTGCGGGTCCGTGAAGACCGAACGCCAAGGGATATTGGCGAACGATGTCGTATCGGTCACGGCAAGTGTGTCGTCGTCGCTGACAGCGTCACGTACCAGTCCCGATGTCTTCACCTCCGGCCGCCCGTACTTGCCGTAAAGACTCTTGCAGCCCGTAAGGGTCAAGGCTGCAAGACCGATTATAACAGCTCTGTTGATGAAACTATATTTATTCATGGTTCAT
>CALJCU010000051.1 GCA_938023885.1 uncultured Prevotella sp.
GTCGTCAGACCCGGAGAGAGGCTTGCCACGACTACGAGGTTCGGGATCTGTACCTGATAGAGATCCGTGATGCGTGTCATGATCGAAAGGCCGATGATCGTATTCAGCACGACGAGAAGAACCGTCGAGAGAACATTGGCGCGGAACAGCGTCTGGAAGTTCTCACGCGCACCGAGCACTGCACTGAAATTCGCAAGCATCAGGATACTGTAGCCGCCGTTCGACATACCGGACATGAACCAGTTGCTTCCGACGCGTGTCATATCAAGCTGTCCCGAGGAGATCAGTTCCATGTTGGGCATCAGCGTATCATAGTGCTGAACAAGATGGACAAAGAGCATACCGACGATGGCAAAGAGCATTGCCGGCGTCACACGGCCGATGATATCGACGAGTTTGCCAAGGCCAAGGGCAACGGAAAAACCGGCAAGGATGGCAACGATCGCCGCACCAACGTAGACTGGCACTCCATATTGCTGCTGCAGTGTTGCGGCACCGCCGGCAACCATGACACAGTAGGAAAGATAGCAGAAAAACACCGTGAACCAGTCAAAGAACTTGCCTAAGTAAGTTCCATTGTAGAAAATAAATGCCTGCTGCCCGCTGGTCGCATTGTGATCGCGTCCCGCCAGAGCAAAGCCATAGTTAGCGACAATGAAGATAACTGCGATAACGACAGCTGTACCAAAAATCATATAGCCATTTGCCGTGTAGTACTGAAGAATTTCCTGTCCCGTTGCCACGCCTGTCCCGATCATAAAACCGAGATAGGATCCGGCAAGGATACAGACACGCTTCCATGAGGTCAACTTCATCAGTCCTTTCAGTTTTCAGAGAGGAGATTATCTGTAAAAAAAAAGGGGCTGCTTCACGGCACATATCTGTATGTGAGAGTGAAACAGCCCCTCAGCAGTCAGTTCACAAATTACTTAAGGAACTCGTCGATGGACTTGAACGGGAGGTTCAGAGCCTTGCCGACAGCCTCGTTCGTGAGATGACCGTCAATGGTGTTGAGACCATACTTCAGACCGGGCACCTGCTGGAGGGCAGCCTTGTAGCCCTTCGTTGCGATGTCAACCGCATAGGAGATCGTCGCGTTGGTGATGCCAAGCGTCGAGGTGCGGGAGACAGCACCCGGGATGTTTGCAACGGAGTAGTGGACAACGCCGTGCTTCTCGAACGTCGGGTTCTCATGCGTCGTGCAGTGGTCGCACGTCTCGATCGAGCCGCCCTGGTCGATGGCAACGTCGACGACAACGGAGCCCTTCTTCATGGTCTTGATCATTTCCTCGGTGACCAGGATCGGGGTGCGTGCGCCCGGGATGAGGACGGAGCCGACGAGGAGGTCAGCTTCCTTGACCCACTTTGCGATGTTGTAGCTCGAGGAGTACTCGGTGACAACACGGCCGCCGAACATATCGTCGAGCTGACGCAGACGCTCGATCGAGAGGTCGATGATCGTGACGCGTGCGCCGAGACCAACAGCGATCTTTGCTGCGTTCGTACCGACGTTGCCGCCGCCGATGATGACGACCTGACCGGCCGAGACACCAGCGATACCGCCGAGGAGGACGCCGCTGCCGCCGTAACGGCTCTCAAGGAACTGAGCACCGATCTGGACGGACATACGGCCTGCGATCTCACTCATCGGAGCGAGCAGCGGGAGGCCGCGGCCCTGCTTGCCGAGAACCGTCTCATAGGCGATACCGACAACCTTCTTCTGGAGAAGTGCCTTCGTGAGCTCGGGCTCTGCTGCGAGATGGAGGTAGGTGAAGAGGATCTGACCCTCGTGGAAGAGGTCATACTCGGACTCCAGCGGCTCTTTTACCTTAACAATCATTTCCGAACGATCAAACAGAGCCTTCTTATCCGAGACGATCTCGGCACCGACTGCTTTGTAGTCGGCATCCGTGAAGCCGCTGCCAACACCGGCACTCTCCTCGATCAGAACCGTATGACCGGCACGGCGCATTGCCTCAACGCCCGAGGGAGTCATACCGACGCGGAACTCATTGTTCTTGATTTCCTTTGCAACGCCTACAATCATGTTTTTCCTCCTGTTTAGAATAGATGTGATACGGCAGGGTTTATCGGCCGAATAAACCAAAGGTGTTTTGTAGTTAGTATTTTAACACAATTTAGATAAAAGTCAACTACTATTATTAAATAGAAAAAAGCAATAATTCTCAAGCATCAAAAACGATCATCCTCATGT
>CALJCU010000052.1 GCA_938023885.1 uncultured Prevotella sp.
GACAATTATTCTTTTTATCGTATGCTGTCTGATATACATTATCGCGAATGCTGCAGTCGTGAATATTCCCTTTTGCATCGATGAAGGCAAGTCCGTGCAGATGAGAGATAAATAATCCATTGCCAACTGGGTGTATGGAAAATATAATATCGTCCTTGTCGTTGGAAAAGGTATATCGTTGCCATACTCTGCTCTTGACACCTATGGAGAAAAGCCCATGTGACTTTGTGCCCACATAGAGGTTACTCTTATAAACGGCAAGCGAACGGACATCACACTCCGCAGGCATTGCCGGAGCATCGTCTGCCAAAGTCTTTGTATTGATATTGAGCCATCGCAATCCATGGTCGCAGCCCAGAGCGATAATGTCATTACCCACATAGACGGCTGTATAGAAGTTGCCTTCAAGTATTCGTCTGGCAGTATATCCGTCGTACGTAAATACTCCGCGTCGGGTTATGAACCATATCAATCCGTTACGGTCCAGAAATACCTGCTCCACATTGTTTGCCTCGTACGGGAGCATGATATTCTCAAAGCGTGTAGCTTGTGATACCATGCCCTCCATATTTGAAGACATCAGGAGTAAAATCGTTATAAAGAGTGCAGTGAGCACGTTGTGACAGCTCAATTTCATATTTGCAAAGATAAAGAAAAAGCCGCTCTTGCAAGCGGCTTTCCCTACGAAATTATACCAATCTGTTAGTTCTCCGCATAGCCGTCAAGGGCTACGGTTGGAGTATTGTTGTTGAAGCAGCCCTTGTTGTAGCCGTTATTGTATCCCGCAGGTGCCTCCGGCTCCCAGTAGAACATGCCTGCCAGATGTCCGGTAGCTTTGCCCTTTGAGATAAGTGATGCGATACAGTCGCGGCACTCTTCGGCATCGTCGTAATCCATACCGAACTCGCATACCATCACCGGCTTGCCGTATGTGTTATAAAGCGTGTTTATGTTGTTCACACAAGCATCCACGGCCTGCTGCCCTTTGCCAGTTTCTGGATACAAAGACATGCCTATCATATCATATTTGCCTCCATTCTGACGCATGTAGTCGAACACGCGGGTATAGAGAGCGAGGTTGTCGCCGCCGTCGAGGTGTATGATAACCTTCGCGTTCGGGAACACAGCCTTCACAGCATCGTAACCGGCGTTGTTCAGCTCTGCCCAGTTCCTGCCATTGTCAATGCTGCCAAGCGGCCACAACATTCCTCTGCGCGTCTCGTTGCCGATCTGCACCCACTCAGGAGTGACATTATAATTTTTGAGCTTTGTGAGCATATCCGTGACATGGCTCGTTACGGCAGAGTCCATCTGTGTCAGATTGTAATTCTGCCACGCTGCCGGTGTAGTCTGTGCTCCCGGGTCAGCCCAGGTGTCGCTAAAGTGGAAGTCAATCATCACACGAAGTCCCAATGCTGCCGCACGGCGCGCCTTGATAAGGACATCATCGGTATTGTTCCAGCCAGATGCAGGATTTACCCATACGCGGAGTCGGATGGCGTCGACATTACAGTCGCTCTTTAGTAGACTCATGCATTCTGTGGCCACGCCGGCCTTGTTATTGAACGTCAGTCCCTCGCTTTCCATCTGTGTTATCCAGCTCACGTCGGCGCCCTTGGCAAAAGTTCCGGTATCTACTGGCACCGCCTCTTGCTGTCGAGGCGATGTTATCGGACTGTCCTCACTGCTGCATGAAGCCTGCACACATGTTATAAAAAGCAGCAGTGCAACTATATTGAATAATTTTTTCATTTTGTCTGACTGATTATTGTTCTGTTAATGTGTATGTACCCTTGCAGAGATCCACAGTGAAAGTATAGGTCTTACCTGTCTGCCATCCCTTAGGTGCTCCATTCTCCTTCTTGCTCCATGTCAGCGTGCCGTCGGTTTGCGTGCCGAAGTAGTTATCCCACGAGCCGTTGAGAAGTATCTGTACGCCCCAAGGCGTGTCGGCGGTAGCGGTGACAGTGGCTGTGTAGACACCCGTCTGTCCATCTACAGGAGTCATGTCGACCATATCCCAGTTGTCGTTGAAGCCAGCGAAGGAAACCTGTGTGATAGGATCAGACATTGGGTACCAATAAGTCATCCAACCGAGAGAAGCACAGACTACATACAGACCCTTTCCAGGCTTTTTGATATTGTTGCCCTTCGTAACAAGCTTTCTCTCTTCA
This sequence comes from uncultured Prevotella sp., assembly GCA_938023885.1. GTDB lineage: Bacteria > Bacteroidota > Bacteroidia > Bacteroidales > Bacteroidaceae > Prevotella. Next base: position 2,175 of record CALJCU010000052.1, read on the forward strand.
GTAGAAGGATCTTGGTTGATCTCTGTCCAGTCGCTAACCTCCCGTGAGAAGTAATAGCCCCATGAGCTGTTGAAGTTGACGGCTGCGGCATAGCAGAGATTGTCCTCATCATAGAGGGTGAGATATTCTGTGTAATCCCACTTGTCGTCATTGCCAAGAATCCATAGTTGCTTGTTCACTGTCACTGGTGCACCACCCTGTGCTACCTCACATTTAAGATCAGCAGCATCGGAGAGATCGAGTGTAAGCGTCATCTCGCCTGCAGAAGGCACGTTGACAGTGATGTCGGTTGGCGATGATGTGAATGCCAGTCTGCCATTCTCCATACCGAATGCCACTGGTGTGTCGATGGCAGCGTTGTCATCGGTGCCGGTTGTGGAGTTGTACTGCTTTCCTGTGCCATTGATACGGATTGTCGCCGTACCTGCACTTGTAGCCTGATATGTGAGCGTCCATTTGTTTGCCGCGCGGTCGTATGTCATCTCACCGGAGATGTCTCCACTTACCGTCAGTGAAGGAATATTGAGTGCTGTCCACTCCTGACGCACGGTGTTCACCAAGGTATAGTAGCATCCCGATGGTCCGGGGAACCAGAAGTTCCAATGTTGGTCGTTGCTGCTGATGACGAACGGCTTTCCGTTTCCGTTGTCACCAATATTGCCCCACAGCACGCCATTGCCTTCCTGCAGCCACCAGTTGTACCAGCCTGTGACTCCCATGAAGCCGCTGTAGATACCGTCGGAGTTGGCTGAGTAGAGCGTGTTACCCGTATCGGTCCTATCTGAAGCAAGGATGAAGCCGCGGCTCATGTCGATGGTGTACGGTGTCACCTTCACCTCGTAGGTATTGCTGTAGACTGGTTCCATGTTGTCTGCAAGGTTCGAGCGCATGCGCACATACATAGTGCCGGCAGTGTTGCCCTCGAGGTTTATACGTCCGGCAATAGAGTTCAGCGTGCAGGCCGTAAACTGCATCGATGTGCTCTGCGCATCGGTGAGGACCTCGACCGGTGACGTGAAGTCGGTGGTAGAGGAAAACTGCAGCGTGTTGACTGTGGTGCCGATAGGAGTCTGCACACGGTCGTCATTAGTAGTAAGATGAGAGTTGTCAGTCCAGTAGAGCGTCAGTGCAAGAGCATCAGTATTGTTCTTATCGAGCACCACATCCCCGGAGCCGTTCAGCTCTACGGCGTGGGCTCCGCTTGAAGTTATCATG
>CALJCU010000053.1 GCA_938023885.1 uncultured Prevotella sp.
TTTTATGCTCTCGCCTCACCTTCGGGTTCCCGCGTCCGTAAGCCTTCAAACGCTGAATCATAACCTGCCGAGGATGTCACGGATGTGATAGAGCGGACGATGCTTCACCTCCTGGTAGATCTTGCCGATGTATACGCCAATGATACCCACGCCGAAGAGCACAAACGCTCCCACGAGCCAGATACTCAGGATGACGGAGGACCAGCCGGCCACAGCCGTGCCTTCTACAAGCGCATGCAGCACATAGAAAAAGATACCAAGGCAGATAAGCATAAATATTGCTCCCGTCCAAAGTACAAGGTAGATAGGCTTGACACTGAACGAAGTGATGCCATCAAGCGCAAGGTTCAGCATCTTCTTAAGTGTATATTTGGAATGGCCGGCCTGACGCTCACTGATGGTATCATTAACCGTCGTATGCTGCAGTCCAATCATCGGGATAAGCCCACGGAGATAGAGATTACGCTCGGGATATTCGGCAAGCATATTCAGTGCACGGCGGCTCATAAGACGGAAGTCAGCATGATTGAAGATGCACTTCACGCCCATCTTCTCCTGAAGCCTGTAGAACGCAACGGCACTCATACGCTTGAGCACGGGGTCTGCCTCACGGCTCACCTTCACGCCATAGACGATGTCGTTGCCCCGGGCGAAATCGTCCACCATCTGCGGGATTGCCTTCAGGTCGTCCTGCAAGTCGGCATCAATGGTGATGACGGCATCCACATGGTCTTTCATCGTCATCATTCCTGCCATGATAGCATATTGATGTCCTACATTATGAGTGAGGTTGACGCCGCACACGAACGGATTCCGCTCATGAAGCCGGCAGATTATATTCCATGTGTGGTCACGGCTTCCGTCGTCGACAAACACAATCTTCGAGTCAGGAGAAATCTTCTGTGCGGCTATCATATCCTTGAAGAGACGCGTCAGGCGCTCTGCTGACTGTTCCAGCACTTCTTCCTCATTGAAACAGGGTGATACCGTTGCAAGCTTAATCATTTCGTAACATGTTTCTCCAGGTACGACTCAGTGAAGTCGGTGAACTTCACGAACTCCTCACCACGACCCTTCAGCATCTTGATAAGATCGTCGAGACGCTGCGCCATCTGCCGTCCACTGTGGTTCCTGATGATGAACGGCATCTTGAACTCAGGATGGGCTCTGAGCTCGTAGAACTCCCAAGGATGGAAATAAGTCACGAAATAACCGTCATGATGAAGCACCCGGCGCACCAAAGCAAAATAAAGCCCCTCCGGCAGGTTATGGAGTGCGAGCCAGAAGAGAGGGAAACGAATGACAGGCGTCACTGAAGCCGGGATCTGCAGCACACCGTCTTTCATGAAAGCTGTACGGGGGGTAAGCAGATGGATATAACGGCCGGGAATACACGCGGGGTTCAAAGAGGAATTGAACAGGAATCCGGCCTTACGGATGTTCTCATCGGAAACAGGGAACATGCGCGGCTGACGGTAGCCATGGGTCTTAATACCTGCAACTCTCTCCACAATCTCTTTCGAGCGGAACACATCATCAGCCTGCGGATGCCAGTGGTCTACGCCATGGCACGCCACTTCATGACCTTCCGTCATGATACGCCGGATAACATCGGGAGCATGAGAAGCAAAATTACCAGTGCAGAAGAATGTAGCGTGCACACCATTAGCCTTCAATACATCAAGGATCTTATTCGTGCCATAAACCGACACTTTCACGGCTTCTTCCAGGGGAAAGTCCACACCATGCTCACGAGGCACGTCAAACTCCTCAGTATCAAAACTTAACAATACCATTGTTATAAACTTGCTGGTTGTTGAGATAACAATCTTTTACTTATACATGCAAAATTACGAAATAGTTTTGAAAGGAGCCCTATTATATGACAGAATCCTACATTCTTCTATTAATTTTCTATTCATCCTTTCCCATTTGTCATTATCCTTAATTCCGCAACACCATAATTTAACTATTATTATAAACACCTGAGCAACAAATAAAAGGGCGGTCCCTGTGACCGCCCCTGCTATTTATACTATTTGAGAGGCTCTGTGACGGGGTCTCTCTGCCTCCTTTCTCATATAAAGAAAAAGGCGGAAAGGCTCGCTACCGCTGATTACTTCTCCGGATCATGGTCCTTGCAAGAGAACTTGTGGCTCTGAAGCATGTTCTTCGGATCGAGTGCGTTGTCGAGCTCCTCCTTTGTCATCAGGCCCTTCTCCAGAACGACATCGTAAACCGACTTGCCGGTCTCGAAGGCCTCCTTGGCTACTTTGCTGCTGTTCTTGTAACCGATGTACGGATTGAGGGCGGTGACGATGCCGATGGAGTGCTTCACCATGTCAACACAATGCTCCTTGTTGACGGTAATACCGAGCACGCACTTCTCGGTGAGTGTATTGATAGCATTGCTCATCCACCACAAGCTTTCGAAAAGGCACTCAGTAATGACCGGCTCCATGACGTTCAGTTCCAACTGCCCGGCTTCAGCGGCCAGTGTTATGGTCGCATCATTACCTATGACTTTGAAGCAGGTCTGGTTTGTTACTTCGGGGATAATGGGATTCACCTTTCCAGGCATAATACTGGAACCGGGGGCCTTAGCGGGAAGATTGATCTCATGCAAGCCGCAGCAGGGACCCGAGGCCATGAGGCGCAAGTCGTTACATATCTTGGATAACTTCACAGCGAGACGCTTCAAAGCCGTCGAATAGCTAACATAAGCACCTGTGTCAGGCGTTGCCTCTACCAAATTGGGCGAGGAGACAAAGTTCTCACCTGTCAGCTTGCTTAGATTTGCGGCGCAAAGCTTGGCAAAGCCCGGCACGGCATTGAGACCTGTACCGATGGCCGTACCGCCCATATTAATCTCATGCAGCAGCTTGACGTTGCGTTCCAAATTTAGAATTTCCTCCTCCAAGTTATCTGCATAGGCATTAAACTCCTGACCGAAAGTCATCGGAACTGCATCCTGCAGCTGCGTACGCCCCATCTTGATGGCATCTTTATACTCATCGGCCTTATAGCGGAAGGCCGAAATCAACCCTGTCAGACTGGCTACAAGTGTCTTGTTCATACGGATGACAGCCAGACGGATCGTCGTGGGGTAGACATCGTTGGTCGACTGTCCGCAGTTGACGTGGTCGTTAGGAGAACAATACTGATACTCGCCCCGTTTGTGTCCCATGATTTCAAGAGCACGGTTAGCAATCACCTCATTGGCATTCATGTTGACAGATGTACCCGCACCACCCTGCATCATGTCAATGGGGAAGTTCTCATGCATCTTTCCGTCAATGATTTCCCGGCAGGCCTGTCCTATGGCACCTGTTAATTCATCGTTAATTACACCCAAGGCATGGTTGGTCTGGACAGCAGCCAACTTTACATA
>CALJCU010000054.1 GCA_938023885.1 uncultured Prevotella sp.
ACATATTCCTATTACGCATACGTGCCTCGTCTCGGAAAGACGATCGAAGAAAAATCTGGCACCAAGCTGGACAACATCATACCAACAATTGACTACTTATCAGATGAAGACTATAAGAAAAAATAATGAGATGCTGGAAGTGGCACGCATCTATTGGAAATGGCTGAAGGAGTGCGAGCTAACCTGCAGTCCCCATACCATACGGTCATATGAGACAACCGTATGCGACTATTTTGACTACATTCAAAATAATGCTTCCATCACACAGTTATCCTGTGAGTCGTGCTTTGCGAAGGATGTGATTGTAAAATGGATACAGTATCTCACTACAACAAAGCAGCTCGCACCTGAGACATGTAATGTGCGTCTTGCGAATATCAGGAGCTTTCTGAAATACATGGCAGAAAATGAGATGAGACATGCTCATCTGTATTTAGAAGCCAAGAACATAAAGCCCTTGAGATGCATAAAGAAAAAGCAACATGCAATCAGCGAGGTGAACTTGAATGCGTATCTGCAGGTTCCCGACTCTAAGACTCGCTCAGGCTGTATAGATATCATGATCATGTCGTTTCTGTATGGAACTGCTGTCCGTGTGGGAGAAATGAGAATGGTACAAATGAAGGATCTACATCTGGATGATCGACAAGCTTATGTTCACATCCTGGGAAAAGGCAACAAAGAGCGAATCGTCTACATACCGGTTCATGTTGTGAAAAACCTACTTCGATATATCAAGATCTTTCATGGCCGTAACCCCTTGCCTGAATCATTTCTGTTCTACTCAAGGGTAAAAGGGAAGTCAAGCCCCATGACGGCTGCCGCCATCGACAAGCGTCTGAAGAATGTCGCCAAGGCTGCGCATGACAAGGATATATCAGTCCCCTGCGACCTTCACGCACACGCCTTTCGCAGAACGAGAGCCACAAATCTGTCGAATAACGGTCTGAATCCCTTTCAGATATCTAAGATCCTGGGACATGAAAATTTGTCGACGACGTTGAAATATGTTGACGTCAGTATGGACAAGAAAGAACGTGATCTTGCATCTATGGAAGATGAAGGCAACCGTGAAACAGATAAAATATGAGTCCACTTGAAAAAGTCAGCACCCCTTTCAATCTAAAAGTTGAGTGCCAGTTTCCAAGGATTATACCTCAATAAATGAGAGATTTTACGCTCCAAAAGCCTTCTTGTTAGGCTGATAGGTTTCAAATCATAACATTTTTGAGGTAGGGGCCTCAAAAAACGGACTTTTTAGAGGGGACTCAAATATGGAAAGGGAAAGAAAATGACCTGAAGAGTCTGTTCAAACGAAAATAATAAGCGAGCATACTGATATTTAATCACTACTTTCTTGGAATATCGTTGTTGATTATCAATCGGTTATCTATCAAAGTAGTGATTAAATAAAAGTTGTGATTATTGCCTTTTTCGTTGCCGCTACGCGCGTTGCAGAAGCGAAAGTCGAAGCCGTAGAAGCTTGACATGGAGAGCAGGGCATCCGTCGGCTCCTTGTCATCCTTGGTCCACATCCGTCTCACCTTCACGGCCACCCTCATGTTGTCATAGACCATCCTCTGGGGGATACGGCCTATGTCGTGGAAGTAGTTGCGGTGGGATTCCATGAAGGCCAGCGTATGTTCCCGGAGGAAGAGATAGGCCGTGCGGTGGTTGCTGTGGGGCAGCGTGAACACGGCCATGCGGACCGTTAACTTCCGGCCGCGTATCCTCAGCTTTACGTCACCCCAGTCGAACTGGCACTCCTCGCCGGCAGGATGATACTGGCGGATGAAGCACTCGCGGCTTTTGGACGGTTCCTGTCTCGCGGTATACTCGCGGGCGTAGGCGGTCACCGTTGCATAGCACATGTCATAGCCCATGTCCTCACGAAGCACTTGCCAAACGCGTGTGAGGTCCATACACTGCTTGCGGTTGCCCTCTGCTATCTTCTGGCGGTTGCGTTCCAGACAATCTTCTATATACTTGCACGCCTTGTCATCAAGCTTCGTGCGCGGGCGTTCGGGAGTGTGGAACACCTCTTCCCTGTCGAAATAGGCCATAGCAGCGTCCTTGCCGTCGGTACGCAGGATGCGGTCGTAGGTGTTGATCAGACGGCGGATGACACCGCGTGAAGCTGGCTTCTCACCCCTTTGTCTCATTACTTTAATGATTCTCTTCGCACCATAGCCGTCTTTGATATGGTAGTTCAGAATTAGTTTTTTACGATACATGCTTATCATATTGTGCAGTCTCCATGAATACAGACTGCAAAGTTAACAAAAAGGGGGATAAGTGTATCGGGCTCCGTTTCAGGCCGGTGCCTC
>CALJCU010000055.1 GCA_938023885.1 uncultured Prevotella sp.
CTACAGAACTGATTCCTTACAGCCCGGACAATGGAGAAATGCTTGTTCCCAATCTGCGGTCAAATGACCTGTTTGTAGAAGACGCACACTGGCATCGTCAGGCAGAGCGTTATCAGCAGTTTGTGGAAAGGCACCGTGATGGCAAACTGTTGCTGCTTGAGCTTGGAGTGGGCCTCAACACGCCCGCCATCATCCGTTTTCCGTTCGAGCGTATGACCGCAGAGTTTCCTCATACCGCTCTGGTGAGATTCAATCAACAGGCATTGGCCGTGGTGGATGGCATTAAAGACTTCACAGCGCTGGATAGTTGTGAGGAACTCATGAAGTTAAAGCATTATAAAGTATCGGATGCAAGATATTGATAATCAATAATGCTAACTTATTGTAACTAACGAACATGCATGTGCGTTCTTGGAACGTATTAGATTATTACTTAAATTTGCAAAAAGAATAAAAGAAGGTAAAACACTATGAGAGCTATTGTCATCAATGGATGCTGCAAAGCAGAGAATTTACGGGTGAGTGACATTCCCAAGCCAACAGCCCAGCCTGGTTGGGTCGTGGTAAAAGTATTTGCCGCAGGCATGAACCACTCGGAAGTGATCCTCCGCCTCTATGAGGCAGATGAGAGCTATATCAATACGCCTGTCGTCCCAGGAATAGAATGCGTAGGAGAAATTGAGGAATCATTGGATGCACAGTTTCAGAAAGGTGACAGAGTGGTTGCTCTGATGGGCGGTATGGGCAGGTCGTTCAACGGCGGCGATGAAGAATATGCCTTGTTACCTGTCTCTCATGTTTTCAAGGTTGATACCGATATGGACTGGCTCTCTCTTGCTGCCGTACCCGAGAGCTATTTCACGGCTTATGGCTCACTGACTAAAGCCTTGTTGCTGAAAGAGAACGACACGCTCTTAGTGAGAGGCGCCACAAGTACGATCGGACAGGCTGCCGTTCAGCTCGGCAAGGCTTCGGGCGCTTACGTCATCGGTACGAGCCGCAAAGAGAGTGCATTCGAGAAGATAAAGGCTTTAGGTGCAGATGAATGTACCATTGACGATGGCGAATTATCCACCAAACAACTCCAACGGAAACCCAATAAACTCCTTGAGCTGATAGGTGCCAAGACGCTCTTTGACAGTCTCCGCACAGTGACGAAACCCGGTATCGTATGCAATACCGGCAATCTTGGAGGCGAATATGTGATCCGCAATTTTGACCCGATAAAATATGTACCTTCCGAGGTTTGGCTGACCGGTTTCCATAGCAACTATCCGACACAGGAAGATATGGATAACATATTCAGCCTCATAAAAAATCATCATATCAAGCCACAATACAATAAGGTCTTTACGCTCAACCAGATCGTAGAGGCTCATACCTTACTTGAGAAAGGTGGAGCCGACGGCAAGATTATTCTTAAAATAAGATGATCCAAAAGATCATATAACTATCCTTTATATTAACTATTAAAACTTTAAGATTATGTTGAAGAATTTGTTTGCAGTAAAACTGCAGGAGAAAGCTGGTGAGAAACCGTCTGCTTGCGGTGCAGGTGAGAAACCGTCCGCTTGTGGCGCTGGTGAGAAGCCGACAAAGTAAAAGGAGGCGAGTGAATGGACTATTTTTCTTTTCAGTGGCATATCACAGAAGCCTGCGATCAACGCTGTAAGCATTGCTACATCTATGCCCTTGGCTCCCATGCCAAGTTCAAGATGATGTCAGTGGACGCTATGACAAGGGCCCTTGACAATATTGAGACTTTCGGACGTAAGGCTGATCGTAAACCGTATTTGTATATCACAGGTGGCGATCCTATCCTACATCCTCAGTTTTGGACCTTTGTGGATATGCTCAAAGAGAGAAATATTCCATTCACGATCCTTGGCAATCCTTTCCATCTCAACGATGAGGTCTGCAAACGGTTGAAAAATGCCGGATGTCATCAGTATCAGTTGTCGTTGGATGGATTGGAAGCTACCCATGACTGCATACGCAAGCCGGGCAGTTTCCGCGATACTCTCGAAGCAATCCCCATTATCCGGAAAGCAGGAATAGCTGCAGCGGTCATGACGACTGTCAGCCGTTGGAACTATAAAGAGGTGCCGGCGTTGGTTGACGTTGTCGTAAACCATCATGTCGATGTCTTTGCCTTTGCCCGTTACTGTCCAGATCT
>CALJCU010000056.1 GCA_938023885.1 uncultured Prevotella sp.
TCCCTCAGCTTTACAACATCGAAAACAAAGATTAACGTCAAGATTTAAAAACATTATGTCAACGCAGAAATGAAATAATCCGATCTATACGCATTTTCTCAACATAAAGCCTTATCTTTGCATGATATTTAATATTCAGGTTATTATTGAATTAATACAGAACAAGTTAGCTTTATTATGAAGATAGGCAACATTGACTTTGGTAGCAGGCCACTGTTTCTTGCACCCATGGAGGATGTTACGGACATCGGCTTCCGCAAACTCTGCAAGCGCTATGGAGCGGCGATGGTGTATACGGAGTTCGTCTCTGCAGATGCCATAGTCCGCTCTATCCCAAGTACTTTATCAAAGATGAAAGTGGATGATGACAAACGTCCTGTAGGTATCCAGATCTATGGTCACAACATCGATTCCATGGTAGAAGCTGCAAAGATTGTGGAGACATTTCACCCCGATATCATCGATCTTAACTTTGGCTGCCCCGTGAAGAAAGTCGCTGGCAAAGGAGCCGGAGCCGGCTTGTTGAAGGATATCCCGCTCATGCTGGAGATAACGCGTAAGGTGGTGAAGGCCGTACACACACCAGTGACGGCCAAGACACGCTTGGGATGGGATAAGGAGAACCTGATCATCACAACCCTTGCAGAACAACTGCAGGACTGTGGCATCCGGGCACTTACCATCCATGGGCGCACACGTTCACAGATGTACACCGGAGAAGCCGACTGGACACTGATTGGCGAGGTGAAGAAGAATCTACGCATCCATATCCCCATCATCGGAAATGGCGACATCACAACACCGGAAAAGGCTGACGAAGCCTTTAATAAGTATGGTGTGGACGCCGTGATGATAGGACGTGCCACTTTCGGGAGACCTTGGTTTTTCAAGGAATGCCGCGATTTTATGGATGCTAAGGCACAGAAAGAGGGTGCAGATTGCCTACCTACTGCACCCCTGACCATTGATGATAAGATAGATATCTTAGAAGAGCAACTGCTCATCAATATAGAGCATATTGACGAGTACCGTGGTATCCTGCATACGCGCCGGCACCTCGCCGCCTCCCCCATCTTTAAGAACATCCCCAACTTTAGGCAGATACGTATTGCTATGTTGCGGGCAAACACCGTAGATGAAGTTGTCAAAATACTAGAGGATTGTCGATTGGAGCTCAAACAGTTAGGATAAAGTTGCGACAAAACAGTGAATTGATTTAACAATATTTAATTTCTCTATAGGAACCGCCCCTACAAAGCATCCGACAATTCACAAAAATAAAAAGAGTTCATCCGTTGAATGCGTTCACACCTATGCAATCTTGTCTTTTACTGAGAGTTGTTAAGGGAGATGAGACCACATCTATGCATTTAACGAATGAATCATAAAAAGGCCGCAAACGGATACGAGATCTGCCTGCGGCCTTCTATATATCAAGTTCTATGCTTTCTCTACAACACTCTCTTCAGAGTGTGGTTCCTCCAATCTTCATTCTCAAGTCTTAGGCTTCAGCGTTTCTGCCCATATGGACACCAACGAGAGCGATGAGACCAAACATCAATGCTGCTGTAGTAATAAATGTACTGAATGTCATAATACTAATATAATTAATTGTTATCCTTTTATTATTCTGTCATCTTTCTCTAATTGCACTGCAAAGGTAGTGCCTTTGAGGAAACCAGCAAAGAGAAGTGCCATTAAAGTGTATTTACCAATATGCTTTCTTGACGGCGGTCAAGGCGCTTGACGGCGGTCAATTACTGACAGAGTGACAGATTGACACTATAACTGATAAAAATGACATGTTTATCATGCACTGT
>CALJCU010000057.1 GCA_938023885.1 uncultured Prevotella sp.
CGGCCAAGGCATGCAAGGAGCTGATCGATCTGGCTGCAGCCAATGGGCACGGGCTTTACAAGGAATATAACAGCGACGGCACGATAGATCCATACATGTCGTTCCAGAACATGCTCTTCGTTACTGCCAATCGTGGTAATAATGAGATACTGTTCCCTCGTGCATGGGTGAATTCCGACAGCTACGATGAGCATGCCCAGCCCCGCGGAACAGCCGGCAACGGCGGTCTGGGGGTCAGCCAGACTCTTGTCGACGCGTTCTATATGAAAAACGGACTGGCACCTATCAAGGGGTATAATGCCGACGGCTCGCCCATCATCAACACTGCTTCCGGCTATACAGAGACAGGCTTCTCGGAAGCTGATGACAAAGAAAAGACCAAATGGATAGAAGGGGCCCCTGACGGATCTGTCAAGAATGCCACCAATGTCATCACTCAGGCAGGTACTTTCAACATGTATTGCAACCGCGAGCCACGCTTCTATATCACCGTTCTCTACAACGGAGCATGGTTCAGGAGAGAGGGAAGAAACACCCAGTTCTACTATGGCGGCTATGACGGCGGCCCTACCCACGATGCTCCTTCATACGGATATCTTGTAAGAAAGAAGGTGTCTCCGGATGTGGATCCACGTCAGAGAGTTCGCCCTTACCGTCCGGGAGTGCTCTACAGGATGGGCGATGCCTACCTGGACTATGCTGAGGCACTCAACGAAAGCGACCCTGGCAACCCTGACATCGTGAAGTATCTCAACCTTATTCGTGAGCGTGCGGGTATCCCACAGTATGGGACAGGTGAGGGATATATCCCTGTTCCTGGCAATCAGGAGGAAATGCGCGAGGCTATTCATCACGAAAGAAGAGTAGAACTGGCCTGCGAAAACGGAACCCGATGGTTCGATTTAAGACGTTGGAAGGAAGCCGAGAAGCAGCTGACCGGCACTTTCTACGGTATGAACTTCGCCGGGACACTGAACAGCGACAACAAGTCTAATCCTAAATCATACTTCGTAAGGACTCCTGTCATGACCCGTACTTTCGCCAAGAAGAACTATTGGATGCCTATTCCACAAGATGACATAGACAAGAATCCGAACTTACGCCAGCTTCCGGGTTGGAATTGACAACGAAACTATTACTGATATGAAAATTAAAAAATTATCTTTAGCATGGGTATCCGCCATCCTCATGATGCTGGGAACGGCCGGTTGCAACGACGAAGCCGCAATCCCCACCCCTCCGGATATCCACACGGTGAAGCTCAGCAGCCGGATCCCCATGAGAGAGGCCACGAGCAAGGCCCCCAACACAAAGGCCCACATTCCTTTCCCCTCGGGCACCCCCACCAGCTCCAGAAGCACTCCGACGGTGATTCCCACGACAGCCGCCAGAGGCGGGCCCGCAACGAGATGCAGCAGGATGTACCCCGGGCTGCGCAGCACCGTGAAGATGAGGAATCGCCGCTCGATCCAGCGGGACGGAACCAGCGCCCAGTCGATGTACTTCGTTGACACCCTGAGATCTCCCCGCATGAGATTGACGCTCTCCGGAACCCGGGCTCACAGGGTGATGATGACGGTGGCGGCGGCGAAGACGACGCCGTAGGCCAGCTCCAGCAGGCCGGCGTCACGAAGGGAGGCAATAAGAGCGCGCCC
>CALJCU010000058.1 GCA_938023885.1 uncultured Prevotella sp.
GTAGGCGAATAGACTTCGTAGCTCGTCAAAAGTAAAATCTTTCGGGAGCTTGCGTATTCTTTTTACGAGTTTTTCTTTTTGGCTCATACAACGAGGAACTAATTTTCAGTTGCAAAGATACAATTAATTTTCTAATTTTGCAGGCGGTATGAGTATTAAATAATATAAAAAACAAAGCAGGGAAGGCAAATAGAACCTATTTGCAGCACTCTTGTTTTATGTGTGCAATACTGACTTTGCAATTCACGGATTGTTTACACATATATAATATAAATAAGTATGGGAAAGTTCTTAGAAGAGTTCAAAGCATTCGCAGTTAAAGGCAATGCTGTAGACATGGCGGTAGGTGTCATCATCGGCGGCGCCTTTGGGAAGATTGTCAGCAGTATTGTTGACGACATCATCATGCCGCCTATTGGCTGGCTTATTGGCGGTGTGAATTTCTCCGACCTGAAGATTACGTTGCCGACGGTGGAGATCCCAGGCGTGGAAAAGATGGGGGCTGCAACCATCAATTACGGCAACTTTATCCAGACGCTGCTCGACTTTGTCATCATAGCTTTCTGCGTTTTCCTGCTTGTAAAAGGGATCAATGCACTTACAAGGAAGAAAGAGGAGCCAAAGGCTGTTCCAGGACCCAGTAATGAAGAGAAGCTACTGACGGAAATCAGAGACTTGATGAAAGACGAGAGGAAATAGCTTACATTGTCCGCCACGTGGCGGACTTTCGGCTGACTGACGATAAAAACAGACTGACGGACGACAGAAAAATCACCACGATGACAGCTAGTGAAAGTGCAATGACCTTAGAGATAAAGTATCTTTTTATATAGTTTCGGGTTAGGAAAACAATCACGCTCAGTGCAATATCACTGAGCGTGATTGTTGTGTTTAGAGCTATGCTATTCCCAATCGATAGCTTGATCCTCATCCGGTATCTGCGTATTGATCTTACGCTCGAGCGTCAGAGTACCCTCGACACCGCAGCTTAGCTCATAGCCTGGTACTGAGGTGTAATCGACATAAGTGTAAGCAATATTATGGATGATGACGTAGCGGTGGACGAGATAGGGTTGGGTGGCATCGGCGACCTCCTGGATGGAGTAGGAAGCCTCACCAGTGACATTAAGCTTCATCTTTGGGTTCTTGGAATAAAATTGTACGGAACCTTGTGTGCCGCCGCTGAAATGCGCGAAGACCTTGTAATTGGCGCGGTCGGTACGCGTTTCGTCTATGTCTCCGGCATAGAAAAAAATAGTTGTGTCGTTGACAACATATCCGCGGATGTCACTCTTTGCCGTAGCAAGGGTCGGGTCATCGGATGTATAGATCTTCATGGCTGTGCCACTGTAGTCGCCGCTGAAGTCGTTGAACGGGAAGATACGAAGAATGGCTTTGGCATAGTTCTTACGTGGATGCTTCTTGTATCCATAGCTCCCGTTGTCTACGATGGTTATTGGGAGTACCCATTTCTTAGACATGTCTATTCCCTCGAAGTTGAACTTTATGGGTAGCAAGGCTACGTTTTCACTACCATTGATAGTCACAGTCTCAGGATAAGCAGCATAGTCGCTCATGTCTTCGTACCAGAGATCAGTCCTCTTCTGGAAGCGTGCGTAGTTCTCAGTGGCGAGAGTGTCGGCATCATGGGCAACATGTACCGTGATATTATTTTCATTCGTTTTGGAGCCGCTGACGATGACAGGCAAATCGTAACTCGACTGTCCATCTCCATACACTGCAACTTTGTTAGTATCCTTGCGTGTATAAGGGACATAGATATTGGTTACGCCCTCGCTGTTAAGTGGAGAACGAAAACTAATGTACTGCGTGTACTGCTCGTCAGTCCAGTCATCGTTGCACGAAGCAAGCATCAGAGTTGCTGCTGTCAGAGGTAGGAGAGCAAAGCTCAGCGCGCGTTGGCCCAACTGTAATATATTTGTTGTTTTCATAGCGTTATCATGCTTTTTGATTAGTCATACGATGTCCATCCGGGGTTCTGGGTGAGCTTGGAGTTATGCTTGAGTTCAGAGTGCGGAATAGGCCATAGATACATTTTGTCGCTGAATGTAGACGGGAGATTAGAGATAGGCACAACCATTTGGAAGTCCTCTTTATGGTTCTCGTCCATCATGACATTACAGCCATATATTCTAAGACTTTCCTCTACCGGAGCATCTTTCCAGCGCCGGAGGTCAAAATAGCGCTTGCCCTCACCCATGAACTCAATCATGCGCTCGCGTTTGATGCGCTTGCGCAAGGCTGCGGCATCAGCATAGTCAGACTCTGAGAAATCGGGCAGGCCGGCTCTGATGCGGACAGGCCGAATTCCTCGCTTCATCTCTTTCCCGTCACGGCTGATAGTATAGGTCTTGGAGCCGTCCCAGGAAGGAATGCTGTAAGTTTGCGTTAGTTCGTTAAGTGCCTCAGCATACAACATAAGAATGTCGGCATAGCGAATAGCGGGCTCTACACGCTCCTTGAATGTGGAGTAGTCGTTGGAGTAATCGTTAGGATTATAATATTTCTTGCATCCGATACCCGTCCGGAGGTAGAACTGCGTGTTGTTATAGCCATTCTGCTCACCCTGATATCCGCCGCGATAATAGAATACCTGGCGGTTGTGGTTGGACGCAGTAGGATCTCCGAGACATTCCCATACTGAACCGTTGTAGCCTACTGAAGCATAGAAGCGGGGCTCACGGTTGGCATATTGCAGTGAGACATTTGCAGGCAGAGGTTTGTAGAGCCCCTTGCGTACATCACGTGCACTGGTGAAGCCAGACAGGCGCTCTGTGCCATTACCGCGGCCAATCTCTTTGTCTTTTCCCGGGCAGTCGGTACCGTCATTCATATAATAGGCATCTACCATCTTCTGGGTCAATCCATGTGTATTCCATCCGTTGCAAGAGCGTGGCATCTCGTGGAGAGAAAAAGCCTTCATGCCCCAGTGCTCATCGGTGGCATTGGATGAGCCTCGGGTAAAAATGAGCTCGGGATTATCATCAGGGGCCACATCACCGTCGAAGAGTGCGCGATACGATTGCATGGGATCTATGTTGCGCCATCCGTTCGGCCAGTCGTGTTTTGCAAACTCACAGGTGGTGTCTGCCGGTGTAATGGTGGCAGGATGACCTTCGGCATCAGTTGTTGTGGATGCAGCATGATAGAGATCGTATACTCCTAATTCCATGACGTCACGGCAGGCGGCAGCGGCTTTTGCCCACTTCTCTTCTTTATATTCTGTGGAGAGAAGCTGATGGCCTTCATTGTCGACAAGCTCTTTGGCATAGGTGTCAGTATTGCCATTGGCAAATGGTGAGGCCGCAAAAATTAGAGCTTGAGCGCGGGCTGCGAGTGCGGCACCTTTGGTCGGAGCCGTGACGTGCTCAGCATCACGCTTTGTGTATTGTATCTCTTTGGCGGCCTGAGTCATCTCGGAACTGATGTAATCGGCTACTTCTTCATAAGAACTGCGCGGCGTGGCAATGGCATCGTAGCTTTCGGTGTAGTCTGCACCCTCGTCGGGCATGATGGGACAAGGACCATAGCGGCGGAGGAGAAGCCAATAGTAGTAAGCCCGGACAAAACGAGCCTGACCCTTGTAGTCGAGTTTCTCCTTGTCTGTCATCTTAGGGTTCTGGTCAATGTTATGGATAAATATAGAAGCCTGATAGATACCTTTGTAGCATTTAGCCCATGCCCCGTTGCAGAAATTCTCGTCGTAGGTACCCTGGCGGAACACGTTGTAGGATAGCGCCCAGGTCTCCTTGGAGTCGTAATTGATATCACGGTCTCCGTAGTACATGTCGTCGGCAAAGCAGAACGAGTTGGTGAATCCATCCTTCGAGACCACGTCAGCATTGTCGTTGGCAAGGAACGAATAGGCATAGGACAGCCACTCTATCGACTTGCTACGGTCGGTGAAGACAGTCTCAAGCGTTGTACGGTCCTTGAAATACTTGTCCGAGTCGAGGTAGTCGTTACAGGATGTCAGTGTCATACCTGCGGCGAGAGCCAGAGAGAAAAATATATATTTCGTTTTCATGTTCTCAAATACTTTCTATATAGAATTATTGTTATAAGCTCACCTGTACACCGGCTGTGACGGACTTCGTGATAGGATAAGCCTCACCGTTGCTGCTACCGAGCTCAGGATCCCACAATTTGAACTTAGACCATGTGATGAGGTTCTGTCCGGAGATATAGAATCTTACATTAGTCAAGTGAAGCTTGATGAGAAGAGGCTTGGGGAGCGTGTATCCGATATCCAGGTTCTTCAGTCTGAGGTAACGGCCGTTGCGGAGCCAGAAAGAGGATGCCCGGTAGTTGTTGGAATTGCCCCCATAGCTCAGGCGTGGATAGTTGGCATTGACGTTTTCTGTAGCTGCCGTACCGGAAATGTCGCCGGATATCCACCGGCCATCAGTAAGATCCTTGAGGATGTTGCCCCACCGGCCCTCACTGAAAGCATAGACGGTCTTCCCGTTGATTAGGAATGTGGACTTGCCGGCTCCTTGGAAATGGAGGTTAAAGTCGAACCCGTGCCAGGATACGGAAGCTCCTAAACCATAGATTAGGCTTGGGGCCGAAGTGGCTCCAATGGCTACAACATCACCATTGTTTACGACACCATCACCGTTGACATCCTTATATTTGATATCTCCGGGCTGTACGGTTCCAAACTGCTGCTGAGGAGAGTTACGGATGTCATCGTAGTCCTTAAAGAGTCCAAGAGCGATGAGACCACGCTGCTGGTCGATACGGTAGCCTTTTTGGTACTGATAAGGATAGGCACTGTTTTCCTCATCACGGTTCAATATTTTATTTTTGGTGTACGTAATGTTTCCGCGGACTGTCCAATTCACTTGCCCCAGGTGATCCTTATACTCGAAGTTGCCATCGAAACCGGAGTTTTTCACTTGCCCGACATTAGCCCACGGGTTGCTTTCCAGTCCGACGATAGAAGGCAAATATCTGCGCTCCATAAAGATTCCTGAACGATTCTCATGGAAGTAGTCCATGGTGAGTGAGAATTTGTTCTTGAATGCCACGAAATCAACGCCTAAGTCAGTCTTTCGAGCTACCTCCCAGGTAATATCTGGTGAAGCTACCCGTGTGTAATGGTAACCGTTGGTGGCATTAGCAGAAGTGAGCGTACCCCAGTTCCAGGCATAGCCGGAAGTCTCGCCGATGGTATAAAGATACGGGAAACGGTTGCTGCCTGTATTGTCGTTACCTACTTTACCCCAGCTGTAACGTATTTTGAATATGTCGATCCACTTGCGGGCGTTCTTCATGTAAGGCTCTTCTACGATATTCCATGCCATGGAGAAGGCTGGAAAAAAACCGAAGCGATGATGGTCAGCGAAGTTCTCGGAACCATTGTAACCGAAGTTAAAGTCAACGAAGTAGCGATAAGCGAAGTTGTATGTGACCTGTCCGGCGAGGTCCTCGTTCTTTCTGCTCACCGAGTTTTTGATATCTGTTCCGATGTTCTGAGTCTGTGTGTTGTTGTCCATCGTAAAGCGGGCTGTGGCGCCGAGATTATGCAATTTGGCAAATGTGCGGTTCCAGCGGAGCAGGAGCTCCAGGAACTCGCGGCGCGATCCATCGCCGCCGGAAGCTTGCGTCATCTCAGAGGCACTCTGCAGCATGTCCCAAACGATCATGCCGTCAGCGTTACGGCTGTTGGCATGATACATGGCAGGCCGGCGGTGGTGGTTAATCCAGTTGCTGTTGTATGTATCATAACCGAAGCGCCCTGTAAAGTTCAGACCTTTGGTGATGAAACCTAAGTCTTGTTCCAGAGTGAGGTTTGTCTGGATATTGTTGTCCCAGTTGTTGTTATAACCGGTCTGTGTGGCTGAAGCCCATGGGTTCATCTGATTGCTGTTACGACCGTAAGCGGGTATATAACCATTGCTATAGACGACAGGGGTAGACAGGGCGTTGAATCCAAAGAGCTCGCCCCATACGTCGCTGTCGCCAAGACCCGGAGAGTTGCGCTTGTTAAGGTTACCGCTCACGCCTAGTTTTAGCACCGTTGTCTTTGTGATGTCGATATCGGTATTCAGTCGGAAGTTCCAGCGGCGATAATTGGCGTTGGTGTCATAGTCCTTCTTTAGCGTGTCGTCAGTTTTGTACATGCCCTGATCTTCGATATATGCCACGGAGGCGAAGTAGCGGGCTGTGGAGCCGCCGCCGCTCAAGCTGACATCGGCCCGGTAGCTCTGTGCTCCGTTCTTGAGTAGCAGATCTGACCAGTCAACGTTAGGATAGAAGTCGGGGTCAAGGCCCGTCTTAATAAGAGCGAGCTCTTCCGGCTGGTATTGGGGTGCTAAGTTGCGCGTTACGCGTGCTTCGTTGAGGAGGTTGGCATAGGTGAGACCATCGACAAACGTTGGGGTGATGGTACGTGTATTGTAAGAAGTCTCAACCTTGGCATTGATATTGATTTTACCTTCTCTACCGTGCTTGGTAGTAATCAGGATGACGCCGTTAGCACCCTTGGAACCATAGATGGCTGTAGCTGATGCATCTTTGAGAACAGAAAAACTTTCAATATCCTCAATGTTGATGTCATCGATATTGCTGCGTTCAAAGCCGTCGACGAGGATCATAGCCGACGAACTGGCGCCAAACGTTGAGATACCGCGAACCCAGAAGCGCGAAGTGTTCTTGCCCGGCTGACCTGAGGTCTGCATAGCAATGATACCAGGTACGTTACCGGCAAGCGTGTTGGTGAGGTTGGATGAGGCGTACTGTTTCATGTCTCCCACGTTGACATTAGTGATGGCACCTGTCACCGTGAGTTTCTTCTGTGTACCGAGCGCAGTTACAACGACTTCATCGACGGCATTGTTCTCTTGCACTTTCATTTTCACGTTCACCGTAGACTGATCTTTGAGCAAGACTTCTGTAGTCTGAAATCCGACATAACTGAACACAAGCGTCTTGTATTGGTTGGCCTTGATCTTATAGTTTCCATTAATATCGGTGACGGTACCTAAGCCTTTAGAGTCTTTCACGATGACGCTAACACCGATAAGGGGTTCACCTTTATCATCGGTGACATTGCCCGAAACCTCCATAACCTTCTGTGCTGCGGCAGAGATAGAGACTAAGAGGATCAGGACCAAAATGCTGATGTATCTTTTCATATTCAGGCTGTTTTATTTTTCCATGGATATTGTCCTTACTCTGTGACCTACAGCCTCCTGTACGTAGAAAGTATTGGATGCTTCGTCGTAGGCTATTCCGCAAGGATCACGGAATCGTGCTACTTCTCTGAGGTCACCGTCTTCAGTACCCCACCAGTTAGTGTCACCCGACTGCGAGGATGTACCGCGACCGGCGAAAGTGCTGACGATACCGTCAGGAGTAAGGCAGCGTACGCAGTGGTTTTGGTTGTCGGTGAAATAGAAGTCGTACACGTCGTCGCGACCCTCCTTCACGTAAGTATTGTTCTTAACGAAGACGCCCTGGTAAGGTCTGTTGAGCATGGCACTGGTACCTACGCCGTCAGCCCATCCGGCCTTACGTATCTGGCCAGCCACGACGTAAGGAGGAGCAAAGCGCTTTATGGTTTCATTATAGTCTGCACGCATGATATAGTGCTGGTTGATGACGATGATATAGCAGTACTTGCCTGACGGATGGATAAACATCTTAAACTCCCATCCATTGTCGCCGATGGTGAAGAGTTGCTCAAAGTTGCCGTCTACATAGTTAGGCTTCCAGGTTCCTCCGTTGTTGACGACATTGAAATAGTTGTTCATGTCGAGGCGGAATACCTGACTGCGCTCATAACTGTTGAAGTAAAGCTCACCGTTGACAGGATGTACAGCAGCACCGTTGCATTGCTTGTAGGCGGCAAGGATGTTGTGCTCCGATTCATTGGTGAAAGTACCGTCCTCGTTGCGTTTCACGATCCATACACTTGGACTTGCCTGCTGACGATCGTCACGGTCGGAAGACACGAGCATGTATTGACCGTCAAGCGTAAAGTCAATGCTGCGCAGACGCTTGTTGTCGAACATGGAAAGCGACATGACGGTTTCCACAGTGCGTTTGGTCATATCGAGCATCTGGATGCCGTGCGACAGATTGTCGTAGACAATATAAAGGTGATCCTTATGGAGCGGATCAAACGTCATACAGGCATCGCCTTGGAAACCGGTTGCAGTCTCGAAAGGTCCGTCATGCCACCCCTGGTCGTCGTTCTCGTTGCGGTAACCCACAAGTGTCCCCACAACCATCTTGCGCTGATAGGCAAAGGTATCTTTTGCTTCAGCGGTCTGTACTTTACCGGTATCGTCATTGCCGACACTGACCTGGATGACACCGGAGTAGGCACCTTGTGGTACGAAGCAGTAGAGTGCGTCGTTCTTGACATTGATAAGCTGTGCTTTCTTGCCACCGATAGTCACTTTGACAAGTGATGTGTCGTTACCGAAATTGCTTCCATAAACAATCAATTTTTGCCCTACACCGCCGTCGTGTGGTGTGAAGGCGGTTACGGTCACGGGTTTGCCGGGATCGTAATTGGCATTGCTGACTTCCTCATCGCTGCTGCATGCCGAGAAGGATAAGGCAGCAGGGACGGCCATGATGCCTAAAAGGCATACGTGGCTAAGCCATGAATTTATCTTCTTCATCATATAGGTAAGATTAATAAAAATGTGTCTCATTTTTTCTTGTTCTGGAGCTTGTCGTTCAGCACGCGCATCCAATATCCTCCGATGACGGAGCGGGCCTTAAAGCCTACCATGGTGCCAAGCTTGGTTTCAGACCAGTCGCTGATAGGAACACGGCTTGTGGTCTCGTTGATGTAATCCCATACAGGACGGACAAACTTGAGAAAAGTCTTCTTATCGTTAGCCATGTTGGCTGTCCACATAATCCAATCGGTCTTAGTATAGTCTTTACGTGAGTCGAGTGGCAGGCCATACTTGTTCTGGTGCTTCAGATAGTATTTCACTTCAGTTTGTGTCACCTTGTCGGAGAAGACATGTGTACCCCACAGTTTGTCCCAAACGATATTATACTTCTGGCTCCATGTTCCGGGACGGTCAAAGGCGAGGCGATAATGGTCACCGTCGAAAGCTTTCCGTTCCCAGACTTTCGCCATCTCTTTGGCACGGCTCATGTATTTGTTGTAGTCATCATTGTTGCCATTCATTTTTGCCATTTCAGCAAAGCCTGTGATACCCATGATTGCTTTGATGGAGAGGTTACAGTTGTGGGCCCAATGGCCGGCAAAGTCATCAGTGCACAATTGATTGGCCGGATCCTGACCGTTCTCAGAAAGATAGTCGGCCCAAGTCTTCAAAATTTTCCAATATGGCTTGACGTAGTCCGTATTGCCGTCGAGCATACATATTTGCGCAGCGAGGGTTAACATGTTGCCGGCTTCCTCCAATGGCATATCTCCTCCGTAAACCTGTCCGTCAGCAATAGGATAGGTACCGAGGTCGTGAGCTGCAAAAGGCTTTGTCCAGCGCCCGCTCTTGGAATAGTTCAGAATGCTTGTCATCATGCCTTTCTCTAAGGCGGGGTCGTAGACGAGGAAGAGCGGGGCGGATGGATAGGTGAGATCAACGGTGTTGACACATCCGTTGGAGTTGTTTTCTTTAGAGAAGAAGAGCATATTGCCTTTATCGTCCTTGAAAAGCTTGTGGGCTGCTATGACGTGACGGTAAGAGCCTGAAAGAATCTCTGCATATTTCTTGTCACCTGCATTGAGGCCGTCGTCATAAATAGTCTTGTCTTCCTGGCGGCAGCGGTCCATAATGGAAGTGTAGTTGGTGCGCATATTGTTGAATGCGTCAAAGATGGTTACTTTTCCGTTGTGAGCCCAGTAGCCTTTGTAACGCTTATACATGTATTCGATGTCCTCTACTTCGTCGTATCCTACCATAGCATAGCCGGAGGCTGTTTGTGTAGTACCGAAGTCGTGATAGTAAGCTAAAGCGGGCATATCGGAAGCTTTGTAAGAGCGTATGAGTTTCTTGCCTTGCTCAAGTGTACCGTTGCTGACGAAAGAAGAGCGTATTTTTTGCCCGTTGCCTAAACTTACCTTGCCATTCACTTCCGGGATGTACAGATACCCCCAGTCGATGCAGATGCCGTCTCCTTTCTCTGCGAGGATGGGCTGATTAATAGTGCCTGTCTTAAGGTACCGCGTACCTTTGACTGTGACGATGGAACTTTGCATGGGCTGATATGCCTTGTTGGCTGCTATAAGAGGACTTGCGGTGAGGAGGAGCTGCACATTATGTGCCTTCCCGTCGGCCGGACGTACCTGATACGAGATATAGTTGATAGGTGTAGACATCAGATCGTAGTCTTTCATGATCATCGGTGCTGTGAACACGAGATCAAGATAGATATTGCCACACTTAAAGGTATAATAGGTGTTTGTGGCCAGCACGTCGACAGCAGTCTGTCGGGCCTGTTCTACATTGTCTGGACCTGGTGCAACATTTTGGAAGAGTCCGAAGTCGGTGTAGGCACCTCCCGTAGTGTTGTGGCAGTGTGCAGCGATGACGTTATTGCCGGCATGAAGAAATTTTTTCATCTCAGGCGTAAGACGAAGTTTAACGCCGTCTACCCATGTCTCACCCGTATCGGCGACTTTCGTCCCGTTGATATAGATCTCAAAGACGTCATCATGCGAATAGACGAGGTAGAGATCGCCGTTTAGTTGTGAACTGGTAAGGTTGACGTTGCGGCGGACGTAGAGGTCGCTGCCTTCCTTACTCCAGTGGGAGCGCACATTGCTTAGCCCGTCACTGCCCCATGCAGCGCGCCCCGTCTGCCAGGAAGATGCGTCGTAAGACGGGCTGGTCCAACCTGAACCGGGATTGGTATGTGTAAACTTGCCTTCCCATGCTTCGGTATCAGCCATGGGAGCAATGGGATCCAGCACTACTTTCTCGGTTGTGCCCATGAACGAATAGGTCTTTCCGTCAACGCGAAGCAGACCGTCAATGGGCTTTTCGTCATTGGTCCAGTGGCGGGTTGTTCCGTCATTCAAATGGTCATAAGGAGACCAGATGGAAAAGT
>CALJCU010000059.1 GCA_938023885.1 uncultured Prevotella sp.
CCAAAGACTTAATTATAATCTTCATTTTATTTAATGTATTATTCTTTCCTTATTTCAATTGACATGATAGCTCATCTCCGGACGGCTGTC
The DNA here is from genome assembly GCA_938023885.1 of uncultured Prevotella sp. Taxonomy (GTDB): domain Bacteria; phylum Bacteroidota; class Bacteroidia; order Bacteroidales; family Bacteroidaceae; genus Prevotella. The sequence continues at coordinate 91 of CALJCU010000059.1, forward strand.
GATGTACTGAACAAGTTCCTTGTCCACTTCTATCTGCTGTTTCTGTGAACGCAGCAGGACATTCATGTGATCATCTTCATCGATGATATTGAAGTAGAGATCCGTGTGTCCCGGTGTGTCACTGACGATAGACATCACGTCGTTGACCATTGTCTCATCAATGGCCTTGCTGGGAACATTGATGATGAATCGCTCAATGCGCTCATTTTTTACCGTCTGCAGATATTCAATGTTCTGTATCTGAAGTGAATACGACTGACTCGTAGGATACAGTTTCACATAACGCGCCTTGACAAAGACCGAGCAGCCGACCGCAAGTTTACCGCTCCATTTGCCCCATTCCTCGCCGAAGAGCGCGATCTCTCCAGAGCCATTGAAGTCCTCTATGGTGACGAGCCCGAAAGGTGAACCACGTTTGGTGAACTTCTGCACGGCCTTCGTGACGATACCGCCGAAGGTGATATCCTCACGCTGCGCCAGCTCGTCCTGGTTGCTCCTGTCGCCGACCTCAGTACACGTCGTGTTGCACATGTTATTAAGGATGAGCGAATAGTCATCCAGCGGATGAGCAGATAGATAGATACCCACAAGATCCTTCTCCCTGCCTAACCGCTCTATGCTGCTCCACCCCTCAGCTTTAGGAACCGGAGGCAGAGCCACGGTAACATCAGTACTCATGGCACCGAACAACGAGTTGGCTGCATCTTTCTTATCCTGCTGATACTGCTGCCCAAAGCGCACAAGACTGTCGAGGAACACCTCCCCTTTCGCATTCGTAGCGAGGTACTGCTCACGCATCAGTTCAAAACAGTCGAAGCCACCGCTCAAAGCCAGACTCGAAAGCCTTGCGGTTGACATCCTTCAGACTGACACGCTCTGCAAAGTCGTAGATATCCTTATAAGGACCGTGGGCCTGACGCTCGCTGACGATGGCTGCGGCGGCAGCCGATCCCATGCCCTTGATGGCGGACAAGCCGAACCGTATCTCACCCTTATCGTTGACACCGAACTCTACATAACTCTCGTTGACACTCGGTCCCAATGCAGGGATGTTCATCGCCTTGCATTCCTCCATCAGTTTCGTTATCTCACCGATATCAGAAAACCGGCGCGTCATCAGAGCTGCCATGTATTCAGCCGGATAATGGGCTTTCAGATAGGCCGTCTGATAAGCTACCCACGAATAACATGTGGCATGCGATTTATTGAAAGCATAGGATGCAAACTTCTCCCAGTCGCTCCAAATCTTTTCCAGAATCTTCGGATCGTACCCGTTCTCTGCACCCTGCCTGAGGAACTTAGGCTTCATCGCATCTACGATAGCCTTTTTCTTCTTACCCATGGCCTTACGCAGCGCATCACTCTCACCTCGCGTGAAGTTCGCCAACTGACGGGAGAGCAGCATCACCTGCTCCTGATAGACTGTGATACCGTACGTATCCTTCAAGTATTTTTCCATACACGGGATGTCATACTTGATACGCGACGGATCTTTCTTACGGGCAATGAACTCCGGAATATAGTCCATAGGTCCCGGGCGGTAAAGGGCGTTCATAGCGATGAGATCCTCAAAGACCGTAGGATGGAGCTCTTTCAGATATTTCTGCATGCCCGGAGACTCAAACTGGAACGTGCCGACGGTACGCCCCTCCTGATAGAGCTTGTAGGTCAACTCATCATCGATAGGAATATTATCAAGGTCTATCTCTTTTCCTGTTGTCTGCTTGATAACCTTCACGGCCTCTTTCAGCTCCGACAGCGTCTTCAGACCGAGAAAGTCCATCTTGATAAGGCCTGTCGATTCAATGACGTGTCCGTCATACTGTGTCACATCACATTTACGGTCGGGGAAATCCGGGTCATCAGCAGTAGATACCGGCACCCAGTCGCTGATAGGATCACGGCAGATGATGAATCCGCAAGCATGGATACCCGTGCCACGGATGGTACCCTCCAGCATCCTGGCAT
>CALJCU010000060.1 GCA_938023885.1 uncultured Prevotella sp.
CGACTTTTGCATTGGATGGCAAATTGGAAAAAGTAGGTAAAGACATTTTCATGTGTGTACCTGTAAATATTTCCATTGATTATAATGACAATGAAAGCAACACAACTGAGCAAAACGAATATTCTTGGGAAAAATATAAAGGTTGTAGGCGTCTCAAAAAAAAAGATGAGGAAAGAAACTATCCCTTTATACGGAATAAACGCCAGCATCCCAGAATCTTATAATGAATTGCAGCTGGACTGCAAAGGTAACTACTCCATAGTGTTCAGGGCTTACAATGAAGGAATTGCATGGCGGTTTGTAACGCGAAAGGGAAAATCTCTGATTGTGAAAGATGAAAAGATCGACTATCAGTTCAAGGATAATTATACAGCCTATTTCCATCCGCTGCTTTCAGAGTCTGATTACAGGATACAGAAGGTATCTGACAGTGGACAGAAGTACAATTACTCAAGCATGCCAGTGCTGGTGAAGACCGATGACGGGGTAAACATTTTGTTGCATGAATCTGGAGTAATGGACTATCCGTGTATGAGTCTGAAGTCGGACCCATCGCAGCCTAACACGCTAACGACTGACCATGCCCGTTTCCCTAAAGTGGCCGAACCTGGGGGATACAACAACTTCAACCTGGTAGTGAAGCGTACGGAAGACTATATTGCCTGTACATCAGGCAACAGGGCCTTTCCGTGGAGGATAGTGGCTTTTGCAGCCAAGGACAAGGATATCCTGAATAACCAGCTGGTCTACCTGTTAGCTCCCGAGACAAGACTGGCGGACACACAATGGATAAAGCCGGGGAAGGTCGCCTGGGACTGGTGGAACGGGCTGAACATTTCAGGCGTTGACTTCCGTTCAGGTTTAAACACTGCAACCTACAAATATTATATTGACTTCGCTGCCAGAAATGGTATTGAATATGTAAATCTTGATGAAGGATGGGGAGATCAGTTCGATTTACTGAAAGTACGTGACAGTATCAATATGCAGGAACTGGCAGATTATGCCAAAAGCCGTGGTGTAGGATTGTTCCTATGGTGCGTATGGCATACGCTGAACCGACAGATGCCACAGGCTCTGGCACAGTTTGAGAAATGGGGAATAGCCGGGCTGAAAGTTGATTTTCTTGATCGTGACGACCAGCTGGTCGTCGACTTTGAGGAACGTCTGCTGAAGGAAGCAGCCAAACATAAGCTGCTTGTCAACTTTCATGGAGCCTATCATCCGAACGGTATGGAGCGGGCTTATCCGAACTGTATCAATGTAGAGGGAGTGAAGGGACTGGAATGGGACAAGATTGCAGGTGCTGACGGTGCGACGCCACAGACAGCCGTAACAATCCCGTTTATCAGAATGTTTGCCGGACCGATGGACTATACACCTGGAGCAATGTCAAACTACAATCAGGCGGAATGGCGCATCATCAAGAAACGGCCTATGAGCCAAGGGACACGCTGCCAGCAGCTGGCAATGTATGTCGTGTATTATGCGCCGCTGCAGATGCTTGCCGATTCACCAACGGCCTATATGAAGGAGCCACAGTTCACGAAATTCCTTGCCGGCATTCCTACCGTGTGGGACAAGACATTACCGCTGGACAGCAAGGTGGGCGAATACGTGAATGTTGCCCGGAAGAAAGGCAGCACATGGTATGTTGCGGGCATGACGAACTGGACGCCACGTGACCAGCATATCAGATTTGACTTTCTGGACAAGGGACGTGAGTATGTTGCAGAGATTGTCAGGGACGGTATCAACGCCGACAAAGTAGGCAGTGACTATGTCATGGGAAAAAGAGATGTTCACGCAGGTGACGAACTAAATCTGCGGATGATGCCAGGTGGAGGATATACCGTCAGGCTGACACCTAAGGATGAAAAGCATGATATTGTTGTCTTCGGTGACTCACGTGTACAGATGGCAGGTGACTGGAATCTCAGAATGAACCGTACTGATGTCACGAATGCAGGTTTCGGCGGTTTCACTACCTCACATTTCATCTGGCTTGTCGATCCGTACGTAATCCAGAGACATCCACGCCTGTGTTTCCTTGAAGGAGGCTGCAATGATATTGGTGCAGGAATACCGCTGGAGAGAATCAAGCGGAATTTCCGTTCACTGGTTGACAGCCTGATGGCGCATGGCATTGAGGTCGTGCTTAATACAGTAACCTATCCGACAGAGAAAGACCCGAAAGAGCAGAATTTCAAAACGGAGATGATGGACAGTGTGAATACTTTCCTCTTTAGTCTGGCCCGGGAGAAAGGACTCCCTTGCATCGACCTTAACCCTTTACTTACAGAAGGAAAGCGGTTGAAGAAGGAATATGCATTGGATAATGTGCATTATACCCCTGCTGCCTATGCCATCTGGGTGCGTGAAATGGAGAAGATACTGAAGGCCAAGGGCATCTGAAGTGTAGTTTGTTGTAAGAAACAGTGATTTAATGGAAAAAATATGAGAACAAAGATAGCAAGCCTTGTAATGCTGTTACTCCTGCTGCCCATGGCAGGAGTCCGTGCACAAGACAAGATAAAGACATGGGATGAGCTGGACCGACGACCGATACCGAAGTGGTGGACAGATGCCAAATTCGGCATATTCATCCACTGGGGTGTCTATTCCGTTCCAGCATACGCCCCTGTGAAAGAAGTGAAAGGAGTATATGAAAAGTATGCCGAACACTATGAAGCGCGGCTGAAATCGGGTAACAAGCTGTTCACTGATTTCCATAACCGTACATATGGAAAGAACTTTAAGTATGCCGATTTCGCACCGATGTTCAAAGCAGAGTATTTTCGTGCGGACGACTGGGCGAAGCTTTTCCGCAAAGCAGGGGCACGGTATGTTGTTCTGACTTCCAAGCATCATGACGGCTTCTGTCTCTGGAACAGCCGATACTCGTCTCACTGGAACAGCGTCGTCATGGGACCACACATGGATATCATGGATTCCATTTCCCGTGCTGTGACCTGTCAGGGAATGCACTTCGGTTTCTATTATTCCTTGCTGGAGTGGTCGCACCCGCTGTATGACAAGAAAACGATCGGCCGATGGGTTGATGAACATATGCTTCCGCAGTTACAGGAGCTGGTCGTAAAATACAAACCTGACGTTATCTACGCTGATGGAGAATGGGACTATGACAGTGAGACCCTCAAGAGCCGTAAGTTCCTTTCATGGCTGTATGATGAATCTCCCGTGAGGAACTCCGTCGTAGTCAATGACCGCTGGGGCTATGAAACACGTAGCAAGCATGGAGATTACTATACGACAGAGTACAACCTCGTCCATCAGAAGGAGGGCATTGGTGACAAGGCTTCTCATCCCTGGGAAGAAAGCCGTGGCATAGGGACTTCCTATGGCTACAACCGCTTTGAACGTGCGGAGGATTATCTGTCGTCCAAGGATCTGATCCGCCTGCTTGTCCGGACGGTTGCCAATGGAGGAAATCTTCTGCTGGACGTAGGGCCAGAGGCAAACGGCTTAATCCCCGTCATCATGCAGGAACGGTTGCTGGATATGGGAAAGTGGCTGGAGGTCAATGGGGAAGCAATCTATTCTTCACACCCATGCAGGAACCTGACGGTAAGGAACAAAAACGTTTTCCTCACCCGGGCGCACGGCAATCTGTATGTGATCGGCATGGAATGTCCTGACGGACCTGTGGTCATAGACGGTATTTCAAAGACAGGACGTGCCAGCCTTCTGGGAGAGACAAAGGGGAGGATTGCAACTACTTTAAGAAAAGGAAGACTGACTGTCAACATTCCTCCTCTCAGTATCTGCCACCTGCCTTCACCCTTAGCATGGGTTGTAAAGGTTGAGGGTGTGTACTGATAGACATGAGGCTGGTTCTGTCTGAACCAGCCTCTCATAGGAATATGGGATATAATCAATAAATACAAAGGATATATGAAACGTTTATACTGCCTGCTGCTTATGCTGTTGGTTCTGGCTCGGATATATGCCGGGACTCCAGTTAAGATATTGGCTATAGGCAACAGCTTCTCTGAAGATGCCGTGGAGCAGAACCTGCATGAATTGGCTGCGGCAGAAGGGATAGAAACCGTCATTGGGAATATGTACATTCCAGGTTGTCCGTTGGAATTACATGCCAAGAACATGAGGACTGATGCCCGGGCTTATCGTTATCGGAAGATAGGTGTTTCCGGGGAGATGACCCAGATTGACAGCATGTCATTAAGCAAGGCACTGGCTGATGAGGACTGGGACTACATCAGTCTACAGCAGGCCAGCCAGTTGTCAGGGCTCTATGATTCTTACCAACCTTACCTTCATGATCTGATCGCTTATATCAGAGCGCACGTTCCAACCAAGGTAAAGATAGTTTTTCATCAGACTTGGGCGTATGCCCAGAATTCAACACGAGCGGGATATGAGAACTATGGAAAGAATCAGATGAAAATGTATCGGGCTATCGTAAGGGCCTCTGGACAAGCTATGCGCACAGAGCCTATTGCGCTGCTGATTCCTTCAGGAACAGCCATTCAAAATGCACGTACGTCGTCTTACGGCGACACAATGAACAGAGATGGGTTTCATCTTAATTTGCTCTACGGAAGGTATACCGCCGCCTGCACCTGGTTTGCCGTACTGTTCCGCAGAAAAGTTGAAGGAAATCCGTATGCACCGAAAGGTATGACACCGCAGCAGGTGCATATTTCACAACAAGCGGCTGATGCAGCTGTAAGGCATCCTTATGAAGTGACGAAAATAGAACTTTAACATGGTCATAAAATGAAAAACAGAACTATTATTATAGTCCTGACCACCCTGACGTTGGGTTATGGCTACGTAACAGCACAGAATGTGGACAGGCTCTCGCCTGGGAAAGATGTGAAAGGTTATATCCAGCAGTCGTGGAAGAAAACACTACGATACAATCCCAAAGACTCGGCTGATCATATAGGTCTTCCAAAGCCCTATACTGTACCTTGTATTTCTGGGCATTTCCAGGAGATGTATTACTGGGATACCTACTTCACGAACGTCGGACTGCTTCTGGATGGACACATTGAATGGGCTATTGACAATACCGAGAACCTGGCTTCTTTAGTGGAGCGTTTCGGCAAGGTGTTCAATGGCAGCCGATATATGTACAGGTACAATTCTCAGCCACCTTATCTTTGCATGATGGTAGCGGACATATATGCCAGGACAGGTGACAAGGAATGGCTCGGGAGAATGTTCGGAACACTGGAAAAAGAATACAGATTCTGGATGACGCACAGAATGACACCCTGCGGACTGAACCGTTATTCCAACGATGTCATTGACAAGCAGAAGGACCGGGGGATGGCACAGTATGCCAAGTCCCGGACGAAGTGTAACATTGCACTGGACAGCCTCTCGGAGAGAGAAGTAACCACCTTTGCTTCCCATGCACGTGCAGAGTGTGAGTCGGGATGGGATTTCACGCCACGTTTTGAAAACAGGTGTGAGCACTTCTGTCCTGTAGACCTGAATGCCAATCTTTACTATTACGAGCAATCCCTTGCCCGTTTCTGCCGTATACTCGGCATGCCACTCAAGGCAGGGAAATGGGAGGAAGCAGCAAGAATGCGTAAGCACCTGATACAGAAATACATGTACAATGCAAAAGACGGTCTTTATCATGATTACGATTATGTCAACAGGCAGCTCTCACCAGTCAGGTCTGCTGCTGTCTTCAGTCTGCTGTTCTCCAGAGTGTTGTCTGCGGGCAATGCCAGATCCGTGGCCAGGCACGCATTGAAAGTACTGGAATTCCCTTATGGGATAGCAGCAACCGAAAAGGGTGATTATCATGGTACCTATCAGTGGGCTTACCCCAACGGTTGGGCTCCGCTGCAATATATCGCCATCAAGGGATTGGAAAACTATGGCATGACAGCTGATGCCTATCGGTTAGCACGCACCTATGTAGACGGGCAGAATCGTATTTTCGCACAGACCCATAATCTTTGGGAAAAATACAATGTGGTAGAAGGCAGTACACGTGTAACCAGCGAAGGGGAGCATGACATGCCTCCGATGATGGGATGGACGGCCGGAGTCTATCTGTATGCATTGCAATATGTGGAGCATCACAAACACAGATAAGTTCTCAGTCAGTATATAAAATGAGCATAGACAGATGCCGGGGACATTATTTTACCGGCGGGAAGTCTATGCTCGATTCATGAAAATCTGAAAAAGAAAGAGGAGTATCAACGGATTGCCTATCTTGCGGCTCTCTTCTCGTAGGCACATGATAGCGCGATATACAAGTTTTCTTACAGATCCGGGACTGATGTCTAACAGTTCTGCTATTTCCTCGTAACTCAAATTCTGCATATATCGCAAGTAGATGGCCTCACGTTGTCGATCAGTAAGTGTATTCAGCAAATCTTCTACTATCTCCTTAATGTCCGATTTCTCTTCTTCATCTATAATCGTATCCAGAACGGTGACTTCTGTAGTGAAAGGCAGTCGGTTTATATCAGTCTCGGATAGTTTCGAGTGCCTCCGCCACACATTCAACATGTTATTTCTGAAAGCCCGGAAGAGGTAAGACGACAGACTACACACCCCCGTCAGTTCCTTCCTTTTAAGATACAAGGTGCAGAATACGTCATGTATGGCATCTTCACACAAATTCATATCGAACCCCAGACTCTGTCCATAAGCCAACAAATCGTTTACACATAGAGAATATATAGAGGAAAAGATGTCTTTGCAGTCTTCCTCCGTTTCGCTATTCAGAAAGATTTGCCAATAGGCATTCAGTCTTTTATGCTTTTCTTGATTGGTCATGATTTGCTGTTCCATATACTATACCCCTACGGTGAATTCAACTATCAAGTGCAAATTTACGAAATGTTTTTATAAAAGTACTCAA
>CALJCU010000061.1 GCA_938023885.1 uncultured Prevotella sp.
GTATTATTTTCTATTCCACACATCTGCATCACGCGTTCTTTCATCTTCGCTACCTCGAGTACGCCATAGGCAAAGCCCTTGCGCGTGAGCTCAACGGGTAAGAGGTCATCGTATTTATCGAAGATGGGTGCCTCTTTCGGATAGAGCAGGTCTATGGGATCCAGCGGTTTTGCAATCTCTTCCGCCAGAATCTTGAAGAAGTCGGCGGCAGAGACACCGAGCGTGAACATCATATAGTAAGGCCGTGCCGAGTTGAAACCCTTGAGCCCCAGCCGTACGCCACAGCGGATGCGGATGAACCGCTCCATGGCAAGAAACGCATAACTCCCGAGCCACGGGAACAACGTATACATGTTACCACCTAACGGTAGCAGCCATTTCAGGCCGAATCCTGACTTCCTCGCTGTGTCTATCGCCTGGTTGAGACGGAATCGGGCATGGGGCAGGAGATAGGGATAAGTATTGTCTGTCACTGGAGTGGCAAGAATGTCGTGCATCTTCTCCAAGATCTTCGTATGAATATCGCCCGGCTCATCGCCAAAGTAAGCAGGAACGACCCCTTTCACGGGGTGGCAGTAGACGATGTGTCTACTGCGGTCTACCTCTTCTACAACCCACACCCTTCCTGCGATAGCAATCTTGTCCCGGATAGGCGGCGGCTTGACGATGGTGCCTATCTCCTTCGACTCGCACCTTACCTTATACTCTTCGTTCTCCTGAAAGACCGCATAGAATTTGAAGCTGTTGACCACGCGTTCCCCTTTTAGTCCAACAATCAGTCCTCCGCGTTCCGTCGTCTCGATATGGTCAATCTTCAGAAGATGACGTAAGAGAATACGGTAGTCGTCTTGAGAGATATGCCGGAAATAGCGCAGCGTGAGAACACGCTCCGCCAACTCAGCCGGTGACATCTCTCCTCCACCGGCAAGCGTTGCCATCGTTTGGTGATAAAGCAACGAATAAGGTAACCTCCCTGTCCGTGGCGGCTCTACCCAATACTCCTTCAGATAGAGTTCTATAAGGGCGATGGCTTGCAGCAGCTTCCAGGGAATGGCCTGTGGCATCATGGCGCGCGGCTCAGCCTTTTCCTCGCGGATGACGAACCACATCTCCGACGGAGCGCCCCGCCGTCCTGTGCGACCCATGCGTTGAAGAAACGAACTGACAGTGAATGGAGCATCAATCTGAAAGGCACGCTCAAGCTGACCAATATCGATACCAAGCTCAAGCGTCGACGTGGTGCATACCGTCTTTAGCGAGTCCTCACGCTTGATTTCTTCCTCGGCGCTCTCGCGGTAACTCGTCGAGAGATTACCGTGATGGATGAGGAAACGGTCAGACTCGTGTAAGGCCTCACAATACATTCGCAGCGTGGAGCAAATTACTTCACACTCTTCCCGCGAGTTTGAGAAGATGAGACAGCGATGTCCACGGGTATTGTCAAGGATATACCGGATTGACGGATCGAAAGCATTGCTTATTGGCTCGTTTTCAGATATCTTCCCTTCATTTTTCCAGGGCCTGACAAACGGACTCCCGCCTTTCATCTCTCGCCTTGTGTCGGAAGGTCGTGATGGTTCCGTATCGCTTTGAAAAGGATCTGGATGGATGCGCTCATCACCATCATACTCCCTGCTAACACTACCCACGACTGTAGCAGGAGATGTCACAGCCAAAGGCGCATCACGACGATCGCCCTCGCTTCCGCTAACGGAAAGACTGAAATGCGCTACCGATATTCTCCATTTGGTACCTTGCGACTGAATCTTCGGAATGACAGTTCCTCGTCCGGTACCTGCTGAAAGGAATGCGCCCACCAGGCGCGGCTCACCGATAGTCGCGGAGAGGCCGATACGCCGTGGGTTGACACCTGCCATGCGAGAGAGCCGTTCCAAGAGGCACAGTGTCTGACCGCCACGGTCTCCACGAAGAAAAGAGTGAATCTCATCAATGACGATGAAACGGAGGTCGCCAAAGAGAAAAGGTATCTGAGAATGACGGTGGAGGAGCATTGCCTCAAGGCTCTCAGGTGTGATCTGAAGGATGCCCGAGGGGTGGCGCATAAGTTTCTTCTTTTGTTCCTGTGAGACATCGCCATGCCAGTGCCATACCTCCACTCCGCACTCACGACAGATATCGTTGAGTCGTACAAACTGGTCGTTGATAAGGGCTTTCAACGGAGCAATATAAATGCAGCCGATGGAGGCCGGCGGTTGTTCTTGCATCAGTGTGATGATGGGGAAGAAGGCTGCCTCCGTCTTTCCCGAGGCCGTGGAGGCAGACAGCAACACATTGGCACCGGAGTTGAAAATGGCATCCCCTGCTGCAGCCTGTATGGCGCGGAGCTTCTGCCACCCTTCCTCATAGATGTACCGCTGGATAGCGGGGGAGTACCGGGAGAAGATGTTCATGAATGCATTGATTGGAACTTGATGTTCTCAAACGGATATAAAAGTTTATAGTCTGAACTGTCCATTAGTCTCATTATCTTACACAGAGAAATGCAGATAGATAATTTGTCTCACCATAGCCTGCATTATTTTAAATTCATCGGACTCACGTTATATCAGGAACTGTAGAAAGTGTTCAAAAGTAGACATTCTTTATTGGCACTTCCCTTTCGCCAAACTCAATCATTGCATTGAAAAGACTTACTTTGTTGGCATTTCGCAAATCTTCCAATGTAATATCGGCTTCTTGAATGATTCCCTTGTCCAAGAGTGCAGCTTTTTTAGTGCCGGGCAATAATGGATGCTTGGGAGTCATCCAATGCTTGCCGTCATATATGGCGAGGTTTGTAAATGAGGTGTCCGTTAAAAGTCCATGTTTGACAATGATGATTTCATCGCAGTTTCCTTTCTGTGCCTCCAGAGCATTGAGACGGCTGCGGTTGGTACTTTTGTAGTCATACTTTATTGTATTGTCTTCGACCACTTGCAAGGAGTCTATCTCCCGCATGGAATATGGAGCAGCCTCTACGGCTTCAACTCCTTGTTCTCCATATACCACTCTCGCCTTGTAAAAGTCCATGTTCTCCGTTGAATTTATTAGTTTCTCCAACGAAGGCATGGACGCATTGCATAGCGACGGAAAGAAATTCCTGATAGTTCTTTCCATTCTGTCCTGATGGTATGCAATAGCTTGTGCCTCTCCATCCTTAATCTTTATTGTCTCTACGAATTGCTGTGCCATATTGAATTTTGTGTCTATTCAAATGGAAGATATACCTTCTGTAATACTTCCTCGTATTCTTTTCTGCAATCACTTTTCGAAGTAATACCTCCTCCTGCCTTGAAATACATTCCCTGCCCGTCCTGTTCAAGAAAACGTATCATTACTGCCGAGTTGAGTTCCCCATTACCATATATGCCCATGACTCCCGTATAAAATTCACGGTCGAAGCCTTCCGTCTCATGGATTATCTCCATAGTCTTGTCCTTTGGCGCACCTGTGATGGAACCAGCCGGCAACATCGCAGCCAATATGTCACCAATGTGCCTTTGGTAGCCGGATGACAACTTACCATTGATTTCAGAACTGGTCTGGAGAATGTCCCCCTTATTGGTATGGATTACATCTATATAGCGATACCTGTCCACCCCTACATGTTCTGCCACACGGCTAAGATCATTGCGAATCAAGTCCACAATGGTCGCATGTTCGGCGGTTTCTTTCTCATCGTCCATCAACACTTGCCTCGCATCGGGTATGGAGGCGTCGATCGTACCCTTCATCGGATAAGAATAAATCATACCGTTCTTTATTCTCACGAATGTTTCTGGCGAGAAACACACAAACTGCCTGTTGCTGTAATTTCTGTCTTTCAGCAGAATCTTGCACTTGCCTTTAGCCCGTAAGAAGATATCTTCAAACGGAAGGTCGCAATCTACAGCCACCTTGCAGGTAAGGTTGGCAAGATAGCTGTTTCCACGTAGAATGTTGTTCTTGACAGTCTCAAAACTTTTCGTGTAATTATCAAGGTCAGGTTCATACACTTTCCACATTGGCTGTTTGGCAGGCGCTGAGTGCGGCTGCCGTTTTACATTTGTGATGCCTTCAAAGTCATAGAGACACTCATCCGTGGCTATCTCCGACAGCTTCTGTATATATGCCTCCGTACCTGCGTAGTTGATGACAAAAAGGAAAGGTTCCTTTTCGTCAGCCAAATGATTGAGACGGTCTATAATATTCTGCTTCATTGTTTTACTAGAATGCAAAATTATACTATTTGTAAGAGAACGCCAAAAAATATCGGTAGCCAGGCGGGAAGCCGCGGTGTGACCTTAACTTTTTTTATCTAACTGGCATAATTCGAGGAATTTTATGTAAGTTTGCAATTGATAGATAATCTGTCTGCGAATTGAAGTCTGAACGATAAAACCTCAATCGCAATTTATAAAAAGACGAGAAAATGAAAAAGCACATTTCACGGATTGTCATAGCTCTCGTGGCTGTGGCTTTCTTTATGGAGTATATTGACTCCACAGCCTTAGTGACGGCTCTGCCGCAGATGGCAGCTGACTTCGGTGTGGAAAGCGGCAGGATGAGCATCGGGATTACAGCCTATATGATTTCGCTGGCAGTATTCATTCCTGTAAGTGGCTGGGTAGCCGACAGGTATGGCACGCGTTCGGTGTTTGCCCATGCCGTGTTGGGATTTATCGGCACGTCCGTCCTGTGCTCGTTCTGCCATAGCCTGGCGCAGTTTGCCATCGTGCGTTTCCTGCAAGGAACAGCGGGGGCGATGATGGTGCCTGTGCCGAGGCTGATTATCCTGCGGGCTTACGATAAGGCCGAGTTGATCAACCGGATGAATTTCGTCGTGATGCCTGCGCTGCTGGGGCCGATAGCCGGTCCGCTGGTGGGCGGCTATTTGGTGGAATATGCGAGTTGGCATTGGGTGTTTTTAATCAATGTGCCCATCGGTTTGGCGGGCATCGTTGGGGCGGCGAAAATCATGCCCGACTT
>CALJCU010000062.1 GCA_938023885.1 uncultured Prevotella sp.
GCACCATCGTGCAATGGCTGATGCGGGAACATCCGGAACTGCGGCTGTCATTCTCCATCAGCTGTACCACCCGGGCACCGCGCGGTACGGAGCAAAATGGCGTGGAGTACATCTTCCTCTCGCCAGAAGCGTTCAAGGAAAAGATTAAGAATGGAGAGTTCCTGGAGTATGAAGAGGTATACGAAAACCGCTTCTATGGAACATTGAAGTCACAGGTGGAGAGCCAGACGGCAGCCGGGCAGAACGTGGTCTTTGATGTCGATGTCAAAGGCGGATGCAACATCAAGCGGCACTATGGCGCCCGTGCCCTGAGTATTTTCATCCAGCCGCCATCGGTCGAGGAACTGCGCCGCCGGCTTGTCAAGCGTGCTACGGATGCTCCTGAGGTCATCGAGCAGCGCCTGCAGAAGGCATCGTATGAACTGGCCTTCGCTCCCCGTTTCGATCATATCATTGTCAACGACGACCTGCAGAAAGCAGAGGAGGAGACATACCGGCTCGTCAGCAGATTCTTGAATCGTTGAGGGTTATGATTACAATAAGTTGGGAAAGTGATGCCTTTACTTCTCCCCGACTCTTTCTCATAGAACTCTCTTACAGCCTCTGCCGCTCTGCGTGAAGAGCAAGCATCTGTGTGAAGAACTATTTCCTCAATAACTCTCTTAATAATGCCTCTCTCCCAATCTCGCATCGGCATCTTTGGTGGCAGTTTCAACCCTATTCACGTGGGTCATATCGGACTTGCACGGGAATTGCTGAGCCTCGCCCATTTGGACGAGGTGTGGTTTCTCGTCTCTCCCCTCAACCCGCTCAAGGAAGCGGCAACGGATCTGCTTGATGATGACAAACGACTGCTCCTCACGCAGCGCGCCCTTGTAGGAGAATCACGACTCAAAGCTTCCGATTACGAGTTTCATCTCTCCAGACCTTCCTACACATGGAACACCTTGCAACATCTCAAAGCTGACTTTCCCCGCCGGCAGTTTGTGCTCATCATCGGTGCAGATAACTGGCTGGCATTTGACCGTTGGTCTCATCCCGATTATATCCTTTCCAACTTCGAGGTTGCTGTCTATGCCCGTCGTGAATGTCCTGTTGACGCCTCGTCGCTTCCTCCCCGTGTGACGCTTTACCGCACGCATCTCTACGATATCAGTAGCACAGACATCCGTCATCGTATACACCAGGGGCTTCCCGTTAGCGGGATGGTGCCGGTGTGTATTGAGGATCTTGCCGTCACTCTTTACTCCCGGCTCGCGATGTCGTTACCTTCAACGATATGATCAGTTGTGGCCGTTGAAGGCATCCATAATGCCACTCTCCACATTGGCGTTGTTGATGCCTTCGTACGCCGGGACTGTCCTGATAGTTAGGAAGATTACTTTCAGGTCGGTGAGAAAGGAGATATGGTCGACATACCAGACATCAAGTTTGAACTTCTCCGTCCACGACAACGCATTTCTGCCGTGGCACTGCGCCCGTCCTGAGATTCCCGGTCTGGCATCGTGGCGCCGCATCTGCTCCCTGGAATACAAGGTAAGGAAGTGTTGGTACATTTAGTGTTTTTTCTTGTAATAGTCCTCTGTCAGTCGATATGCTCTGCTGCCGACTTCTGATGTGTACTTGCTCCTCTTCGTTTGTTATTTCTGTCACAGACTTACATAAAATTTTCCAATGATACACCGGTTGGATAAAGAAGTCTGTTTTTAGAGGAGAGGTTAGGAGATCGGAAATTGCCGTATTCGAAAGACTTGTTTCATTCGCTAGGAATAATAATCACTCGTTGTGGAAAACGGGCAATCCAGTATGTGCTAAATTCATTCCGCAATGTTCGGAGATAGTAAATAAATATAAGATAACTTATATCGCAACGTGGCATGATGAAGGTGCCATCAAATGGAGACATCCCTGAACGAAAAAGGCAGCGATGTCTCCTGGACATGCTGCCGCTTCGGCTATAAAATGTTGTCGTACGCGGATTCGAACCACGACAAACAGAACCAAAACCTGTTGTGCTACCATTACACCATACGACAATCGTATAAAAGTGTTGCAAAGTTATCATCTTTTTGCAAAACAACCAAGAAAAAGCATGCCTTTTTGTTGGTTTTTGCTTAACTTTGCGCCTAAGTAGCCTGCAACTTACCGCTTATGGAAGCAATTAACGACTTTTTCTCTGCCGTCAGCAGTTTTCTGTGGGGCTGGCCCATGATCATCATGCTGCTCGGTACACATCTTTATCTGACCATTCGACTGCGCTTCCCGCAGCGCAAGATCTTTACGGCTATCCGGCTCTCCGTGAGCCGCGACAAGGGCGCATCGGGCGACGTGTCACAGTTTGGGGCACTTGCCACGGCGCTTGCTGCCACTATCGGCACAGGGAACATCATCGGTGTGGCGACGGCTGTAGCCCTGGGTGGTCCCGGGGCGGTGCTGTGGTGCTGGCTGACAGGTGTCTTAGGCATCTCCACCAAATATGCCGAAGGACTGGCAGCTGTCAAATACCGCGTCAAGACAAAGGACGGACGCATGCTCGGTGGCCCGATGTATGCCTTGGAGCGTGGCGTTCATTGTAAATGGCTTGCGGTGTGCTTCGCTGTCTTTGCAGCCATCGCTTCGTTCGGTATCGGCAATACCGTGCAGGCCAATGCCATCTCCACGATGGTCGGTCAAGTCTTCGGCATTCCCTTGTGGACCACGGGACTGGTTCTTTGTGTCCTTGTTGCTGCTGTGGTCCTTGGCGGTGTGAAGTCTATTGCTAAGGTCTGCGGCATGCTTGTGCCGTTCATGGCTGTTTTCTATGTCCTCGGCTGTATCTATATCCTCTGTATCAACCATGCTTACGTGTGGCCAGCTGTCAAGACCATTGTTGAGGCGGCTTTCTCGCCCCGCGCGGCAGGTGGCGGCTTCGCAGGGACAACGGTGATGATGGCCTGCCGTTATGGTATCGCCCGCGGATTGTTCTCCAATGAGTCGGGTCTCGGCTCCGCACCTATCGTGGCCGCCGCCGCCAAGACACGCAACCCCGTGCGCCAGGCCCTCGTCTCTTCCACGGGTACGTTCTGGGACACCGTCATCATCTGTGCCCTCACGGGTCTCGTCATCGTGTCGAGTATCATCGCTTATCCCGACATCGACATCCATGATGGCGCAGCCCTCACAAAGGCGGCCTTCGGAAAAATTCCTTATGCAGGCATGCCGCTGCTCACCTTCGGGCTCATCACCTTCGCTTTCAGTACCATCCTCGGCTGGAGCTATTACGGTGAGCGTTGTGTCGAATATCTCAAAGGACACCGTTGGATGCTCGTTTACCGTGTCGTGTTTATCATTGGCATCTTTGTGGGAAGCATCGTGAGTCTTGGACTGGTGTGGAACATCGCCGACTGCATGAATGCGTTCATGGCAATTCCTAACCTCCTCTCCCTCATCCTCCTCAGCGGTGTCATCGTGCATGAGACCCGTAAATATCTTTGGCGGGGACAACTTGATAAAGACATGGATGACGAGGAGTTTGCGGAAGTGGAATAGGGTTCCACGGTATGTACGCGGTTTCACCGTATGAACGGGTTTCACCGTAGGGGCACCCCTTGTGGGCGCCCTAACCCTCGGATGACAACTGCCGCAACCAAATTTTGCCACAGATGAGAACAATGAAAAACAATATTGGTTCTCATTGATTTTCATCGGTGGTTAATATGATCACCCGCAACAGCGGGCGTCCACAAGGGGCGCCCCTACGAACGAACAATAAAAACAATAATATGAAGAAACTATCCTTATTCGTAATGGCACTGGCATTGCTTGGCTCCGCCCGTGCCGCCGTGCGTCTGCCTCATGTGCTCAGCGACGGCATGGTGCTCCAACAGCAATCCTCTGCACGGCTGTGGGGTTGGGCTATACCCGGTTCCACGGTGAGTGTCACAGCTTCGTGGAGCAATGGAAAGACCGTAACCGCTAAAGCATCCAAGGACGGAAAATGGGAGGCATGGGTCGCTACGCCCGCTGCCTCGTACACGCCGCAGACTATCACGTTCGCCGAGGGCAAAGGTCCGAAGGTGACGCTCCGTGATGTCCTCATCGGTGAGGTGTGGGTGTGTGCCGGACAGAGCAACATGGAGTTTCCCTTGAAGGGCTTCGACAACTGTCCGCTGAAAGATTATAATAATGTGGTGGCAGAGGCACCGGGCTATGACGGCATCCGCTTCGTGAAGATCCCGTCGGTGAAGAGCAGCAAACCGCTCGATGATGCACAGTGTCAGTGGAAAGCTGCCGGCGTTGACAATGTCAGTGACTGTTCTGCTGTGGGGTATTTCTTCGCGCGGCAGTTGCGCTCCGCTCTCAACATCCCGGTGGGACTCATTCTTGCCAACAAAGGCGGGTCGAGAGTGGAGAGTTGGCTCGACAAAGCCAACCTGGAGGCACATACGCAAGAGCCGCTCGACTCCATGGAGATAGTGCGGAGGTTTCCTCAGGACTGGGTCATGCCCTTGCTGTGGGGCAACGGCACGTTCCATCCTATCCTCAATTATACGGTCAAGGGCATCATCTTCTATCAGGGATGCTCTAATGTCGGTGACCCGGGCAACCAGTATTCCGACCGTCTGGCCTTGCTCGTGAACCAGTGGCGGCGTGACTTCGGTGAAGGGAACATCCCGTTCTATTTCGTGCAGCTCGCACCTTATGCCGACGGCAATGACCCCAACGGTACCGCCCGTGCGCTGCTTGAGGAACAGCAGATGCGGGCTGCCGACATCATCCCCAACAGTGGACTGATCTGTGCCAACGACTGCACCGAGCCCTGGGAGACGGACCAGATCCATCCGCGGAACAAGAAGCCCGTCGGTGACCGTCTCGGATGGCTCGCCCTGGAGAAGACATACGGCAAGAGAGGCTTTCAGGCAGAGAGCCCGCGCTTCGACCGTATGTTCATTCAAGGTGACACCTGCTTCATCCGGTTGAAGAATACCTATGGCGGCATATCGCGCTATCACGACATTGAAGGCTTCGAAGTGGCGGGTCCTGACAAGGTGTTCCATAAAGCCACAGCTGGACATTTCTGGTCACCGGGCAATGATCCGCGCAACGAGACAGTCTTTGTCAGCAGTCCCGAAGTGAAGGATCCCGTGGCTGTACGCTACTGTTTCCGCAACTTCCAGATAGGAAATCTCTGTGGCAACAATGGTCTTCCCCTGTTCCCGTTCAGGACGGATAAGTGGTGAGAATCTTTAGAACAGAGAATTTTTGTTCTCTTATTCTTAAGAGCAAGTAATCATTTCGTGAACCATAAACTTATATTGTTATGAAAGTACATGAATATCAGGCCAAAGGCTTCTTTGAGCAGTATGGCGTGCCGGTAGACCGGCATTACCTTTGCCGTACAGTCGACGAGGCCGTGGAAGCCTACCGCAAGCTTGGTGGTGGCAAGGCAGTGGTGAAAGCACAGGTTCATACCGGTGGCAGAGGAAAGGCCGGCGGCGTGAAGCTCGGTGCCAGTGAGGATGAGATCCGCAAGAATGCGGAGGCTATCCTCGGCATGCAGATCAAAGGTTACACCGTTGACCGCGTGCTTGTCTCCGAAGCTGTTGACATCGCTTCCGAATATTATGTCTCCATCCTTGTCGACCGTAAGTCGAAGTGCCCCATGATGATGCTCTCGCGCTCCGGCGGTATGGATATCGAACAGGTTGCCAAGGAGACACCGGAGAAGATCGAGAAGATCATCATCGACCCCACTATCGGCATGGCCGACTTCAAGGCCAACGAGGCCGCATGGAAACTCTTCGATGACAGGGCCCAGGTGAAACAGGCTGCAAAGATCTTCAAAGCACTCTACAAGCTCTTTGTGGAGAAGGATGCATCGCTGGTGGAAATCAATCCGCTGGTCATGCTGAAAGACGGCACGTTGAAAGCCATCGATGCTAAGATGACGTTCGACAACAACGCCCTCTTCCGTCACCCCGACGTGAAGGACTGCTTCGAGCCCGACGAGGACGAGAAGAAGGAACAGTGGGCTAAGGACCATGGATTCAGTTATGTCAACCTTGGTGGCAAGATTGGCTGCATGGTTAATGGTGCAGGACTCGCCATGGCCACGATGGACATGATCAAGCTCTACGGCGGTGAGCCTGCCAACTTCCTCGACATCGGCGGTTCATCGAACCCGGAGAAGATTGTGGAAGCCATGAAACTGTTACTCTCCGACAAACACGTCAACACCATCCTCATCAATATCTTCGGTGGCATCACGCGCTGCGATGATGTGGCAAAAGGACTGCTTGAGGCACTCGACATCATCAAGACCGACATTCCTATCGTCATCCGTCTCACGGGAACCAACGAGGCTGAGGGCCGCGAGATTCTCAAGGGCACTCACTTCACCGTTGCCACTACAATGGCTGATGCCGGGCACAAGGCCGTGGAGATTTCCAATAATCGATAATCATTAAAGAACCTATAGATTATGAGCGTACTGATAGATAAAGATACAAAAGTCATTGTCCAGGGTATCACGGGACGTGACGGTGGCTTCCATGCTGCAAAGATGAAGGAGTATGGCACACAGGTCGTTGGCGGCACGTCCCCCGGCAAGGGTGGTCAGGAGGTTGACGGCATCCCTGTGTTCAACACGGTGAAAGAAGCGGTGGCTGCTACAGGTGCCAACACTTCTATTATATTTGTGCCGGCTCCATTCGCCAAAGACGCGATGTTGGAAGCCATTGACGGTGGAATCCAGCTTGTAGTGTGCATCACCGAGGGTGTACCCGTGCTCGATGCCGTTGAGGCACAGAACTATGCGCGAATCAAAGGCGTGAAGGTCATCGGTCCTAACTGTCCCGGACTCATCTCTCCTGGAAAGTCGATGGTTGGCATTATGCCCGCCAATATTTTCAAGAAGGGACATACGGGTGTTATCTCTCGTAGTGGCACGCTGACTTATGAAGTGGTCTATGACCTTGTTGAGAGTGGTCTGGGCATTTCTACAGCCGTTGGCGTAGGCGGTGATCCTGTAGTGGGGCTGTATTTTGAGGACTTACTGCAGATGTTTCAGGATGATCCCGATACCGACTCCATCGCTATGATCGGCGAGATCGGCGGCGATGCCGAAGAGCGTGCGGCACAGTTCATCCAAAAGCACGTCACCAAGCCCGTTGCTGTGTTTATCTCCGGTCGTCAGGCTCCTCCGGGCAAGCAGATGGGGCATGCCGGTGCCATCATCTCCGGTGGATCAGGCTCAGCGGAAGGTAAGATCAAAGCCCTTGAGGCTGCCGGCGTGCCTGTGGCAGACGAGACCCGCATCCTGCCTGAATTGCTGAAGAAACGCTTATAATAAAGCGTTCTGTATGACTACGAGGCCACTTTGACATGCCCTCGTAGTCTCTTTATACCACACCACTCGTTTCCTGCGAAGAGTTTTTATATTCCTTGGGTGAGCAGCGGGTGGGAAGCTTGAAGAAGTTGGTGAAGGCGCTTTGATCTTTGAAACTAAGATTGAAAGCAGTCTCACCTATCGTAACGGGGGCTTTGTCTTGGGCAGGTTGCGAGCTCCGGAAGACTCAAGTTCCCCATAATTGTTCATTAATGGTTATAGGTCTGTGTGCGATCACATTTATTGATAATGGACAAAGTTAGGTATTTGTTTTGTTTTTTACAAATATTAGAAGCTTTTTTGTAAATGCCATACAGCAAAAAACGATTAACTTTGCATCGAATAACTTGATTTATGTCAAGTAAATCAGTGATCAATTTGTTTATATATGGCAACAGTACTTCTTCTTTTAGAACTCACTATCGTCATTGCCCTGATCTTCATCGGAGCGCGCGTGGGTGGCATTGGGCTGGGTATCTATGGCATGCTTGGCGTGTTCATCTTAGTGTATGGCTTCGGCCTTCCGCCAGGCAAGGCCCCCATCGATGTGATGATGATTATCCTTGCCGTCATCACGGCTTCCGCTGCCTTGCAGGCTTCGGGAGGACTGGAGTATCTTGTCGGACTGGCGGCTAAATTCCTGCGCAATCATCCCGACCACATTACTTATTATGGTCCGCTCTGCACATGGTTGTTCTGCATCGTCGCCGGTACGGCACACACTTGCTACTCGCTGCTGCCTATCATCAGCGAAATTGCGCAGGCCAACAAGATTCGCCCGGAGCGGCCGGTAAGCTTAGCTACGGTGTCAGCATCATTAGGCATCACAGGCAGTCCGGTCTCTGCCGCTACGGCTGCCCTTATCTCCCAGGACCTTCTGGGCGGAAAGGGCATAGAGCTTGGCACCGTTCTTATCGTCTGTATTCCGGCAAGCATCATCGCCATTCTTGTGGCAGCTTTCATTGAGAACCATGTAGGCAAGGAACTTGTTGACGATCCCGAATACCAACGCCGCGTGAAGGCAGGCATTATCAATCCCGACGAGGATGAGAAGAATCTGCTTCAGGCAGAGACACAGCCCAACCCGCGTGCCAAGTACGCTGTCTGGGCATTCCTCTTAGGTGTTGCCGTGGTGGTACTGTTCGGTTTCTTCCCAGGTCTGCGCCCTGAGGGCTGCACCATGTCGGAGACCATTGAGATGGTGATGATGAGCGATGCTATCCTGATTGTTCTGGTAGGCAAGACCGCTGTGTCCGAAGTGCCCAAAGGCAACATCTTCTCCGCCGGCATTAATGCCCTTGTGGCCATTTTCGGTATTGCCTGGATGGGGTCGACCTTCTACGCCGGCAACGCTGAAGCTATCAACAGTGCGCTCTCGGGTATGGTGACCACGGCCCCGCTACTTTTCGCTGTGGCCCTCTTCCTGCTCAGCATCATGCTCTTCTCACAAGCGGCCACCGTCACTACACTCTATCCCGTTGGCATTGCCCTCGGCATCGATCCGCTGCTGCTTGTGGCCATGTTCCCTGCTGTCAACGGCTATTTCTTCTTGCCCAACTATCCCACAGAGGTGGCTGCGCTTGGCTTTGACCGCACGGGCACGACGCATGTGGGCAAGTATGTCATCAACCACTCGTTTCAGTTACCAGGATTTGTTACAACCATTGTAGCCATTTTAG